>DAOUDJ010000269.1:0-16200 GCA_034430795.1 Anaerolineales bacterium
GGACGGCATCGCCCTCGCCCACATCAAGAATAGTAAGGTGGAGATTGCCGTCGGGTTGGTGGGCGAGCATATGCCAGGTCAACCCGCTTATGACTGCAAGAGCTGCTAGGCTTAAACGAAGACGGAGGTCGGTATCCGCCAGCAAGCGAATAAGGGTTGCTCTACCAGGACGGCGGTCAGGCGGCAGAGCGAGAACCCATGTTCCACCCAGGAGCAATGTGTAGTAGGCGATGACAAAAAGGTAATCGAAAGAACCAAGGGCGATGCTTGCAGCAGGCCATTCGGCGAAGAATCTCACCGCCTGGTTCGTAAAAGCGGGGAATAGCCATGCTGCCCAGGCTATCGGCTGTCCGAGGGGAATCCATAGAGCGCCCAATAGGGAGGCAAGCCCTCCCGTGATCATGAGCAAAGGTTGGAGTGGAAGGATCACGGGATTTGCGAGAATGGAGACGAGTGATAGCCGTCGGAAATGGATGGCAGTAAGCGGCAGCGTAGTGATCTGGGCGGCGAGAGTGAACAGGAAGAACTCGGAGATAGGGTTAGCAATCTTCTCTGATTGCTTTGGGGTCAGCCAGCGCATCAGAAAGCGTATGGCTCCTTCGCGCAGCGGATCGGCGTAGAGGATTAATCCAAGGGTTGCGAAGAACGAAAGCTGGAAACCAACATCCCATAACGTTCGTGGGTTGATCAGGGTCATGATAATCGCCGCTGCAGACAGTGAAGCCAAGCCGTGAGTCTGACGGCCCAGGTGGCGAGCAGTTAAAGCCAATCCGCCCATCACTGCGGCTCGTTGCACGGCGGGATCGGCCCCGACGAGAAGTGTGTAAAGGAAAATAGCGGCGGCAGCTATCCAACCTCCTCGTCTGGCTCCAAACCATCTTCCAAACACGGATATAAAAAGGCCGGCGAGAAGAGTAATATTCATCCCTGAGAATAGATATGTCTATCCTCGAGATGAAAATTGAGCTATAGCTAAGGCTCGGCGCGGTGAGTCTATCTCTTGATAAGGGCTCTTATCGAAAGAATATCTTGTTTTTCTTCTTTTACCTCTTTTTGTAATACTATATGAGGTAGTTTTCTTGATATTCAATACGCACCATAAACAATTGATTATAGTTACTTATTCTTAGAAGTTGTAGCGAAAAAAAGCCCAAGATTCCTAACCCTGTTTGATTTCAAAAATTTGCCAATAATCTGATATACTGGCATATATTGGATTTCAAAAAATTGCCAATAATCTGATATACTGGCATATATTGGATTTCAAAAAATCACCAGTATTATGATATACTGGAGTATATTGGATTTCAAAAAATTGCCAGTTATTCATATTTTTGGCGAAAATTGGGAGCAGAATGCCAAAGTTTATAGAGAACAAATTGATTGAAGAGTTTAAAGACAGGGAGTACTTCTCCAGAGAAGAGCTCTTCGACTTCTTCCGTTACTTTGAGCCAGACCTGAAAGAAGGAACTTTCGGATGGAGAATCTATGACCTTAAAAACAGAAATATTATCAAAACTCTCAAAAGTGGGCTTTATGTCATTTCTTACAAACCCAGATATAATCCGGGGATCTCCCCCAGTCTACTAAAAATAGCCAAACAACTTACCGAACAATTTGATGAAATCAAACACTGCATCTGGGAAACTTCATGGCTCAATGAATTTGCCAAACACCAGACAAGCAGATCTATGCTTATCATCGAAATAGAGAAAGGTTTTGAGGAATCTTTGTTTTTTAAACTGAAGGATCGCATGCATAGAGAAATATTCTTGGATCCTGATGAAAAAGCCATCGATTTCTACATAACCGAAAGCGAACAACCCATCATCATAAAGAAGCTGCTTACAAGAGCTCCTCTATCAAAAAGGACTCAGAAAAAAATCAAGTTCTACATCCCCACAATAGAAAAGATTATGGTTGATCTGTTTGCGGAGGAGAGACTTTTCTATTATGTGCAAGGCTCAGAATTGATGCACATTTATGAAAATGCAATCACTAGCTACACCATCAACTTTACTAAGTTGTTTAGTTACGCCAAACGAAGAAAACGGGAACAAGACATCAAGCAATTCATGACCAACCATATGTTTCACCTAGTAAAAGGCATTATAGATGATTAAAGACCTGTGTTTTACAGATGAGTGGTTGGATCAGTTTAGAAAGCAGAAGGAGCACAAACGAATCGACAAGATCATTCTTGAGAAAATGATCTACGCACTACATCTCTTGGAACGACTGAAGTCAATTGGCCTCGACTTTGTTTTTAAAGGCGGTACCAGCTTAGTACTTTTACTTGAAGAAGGAAATCGTTTTTCCATTGATATCGACATTATATGCAAGATCAAGAGGGAAGTGCTGGAAGCAATTCTAAACAAGGTCATTGACTCATCACATTTCGCTGAGTGGGAACTGGATGAGCGTCGAAGCTATCAACCTGGGGTACCGAAAGCACATTATAAGTTTTCCTTTGATACCAGAATGCAAGGTTCCGGTACAATTCTGTTGGATATACTCATTGAAGAACACGTTTACCCAGAATTAACTGAAAGAGCTATTGAAACCAAATGGATTGAAACTGATAAAGAGACTATGGTCACCGTGCCATCCATTAATTCCATTACCGGGGACAAACTGACTGCTTTTGCTCCAAACACCATTGGCATTCCCTATTTCAAAGGAGAGGACCAACAGTCATTCTCTATGGAGATTTGCAAGCAGCTTTTCGATTTGAGCAAGTTGTTTGAACAGATTGACAATATGGAGATAGTAGCTGAAAGTTTTGAAGCCTTTGCTAAACAAGAAATTGCTTATCGGAAAAATGGAAATCCTGATACTAAATTAAACCCTGAAATTGTATTGCATGACACGATCGACACTTGCGCTATCCTTGCTAAGAGAGGTCGTGGTTCCGATGGTGAGAAGGCCAAGTTCATAGAATTACAAAAAGGGATCAAAGCTTTTGGTACCGGATATCTTATGACGGGAAATTTCCATATAGATGATGCGATACCAGCCTCTGCACGAATTGCCTACCTGGCCGCCAAAATTCTTATTAAGGATCTATCACCTATCACCTATTATGACAATCAAGATATTAAAGGATTAACAATCGAAGATCCCGATTGGAATTTCCTGAACCGATTGAATCGACAACCAGACAAGTCTTCTTTTTATTACTGGTACCAAGCCATAAAATTACTGACATAGAAAAAAAACAATAACGGTAAAACAAATAAAAGGACGTAGAACAATTCACTAAAGCCGACCGCCTATAGCGGCGGCTTATTTCCACCGTTAGACTCTATCAAGAATCTATATACGAATAGGAATTACACCTCTGTCCGGTTCTTTAATAGTTAGCTTATGCATACTGACACTAGGGCTTTTAAGCCCCAGGTGATAACAAGATCCCGCGTTCTCGCGGGATTTGTGTTTTGATAAGGTCTCTTATCGAAAGAATATCTAGAATTTCCTCTTTTCCATCTTTTTGTAATACTATATGAGGTAGTTTTCTTGATATTCAATAGGCTGCTCTGATAAATGCGTACTAGTGAAGTGCAATGCGGATAGCGATCTTCGGAACTGGTGGTGCAGGAGGCCGCTTCGGCGCGCAGCTGGCATCAGCGGGAGAAGATGTTGTATTTATTGCTCGAGGTGAGCAATTGCGCGCCATACAGACTAGAGGCCTGAGATTAGAAACTCCGGAAGACGACATTCTCATTCATCCTGCCGAAGCCAGTGATGACCCTGCGCACGTAGGGGAAGTCGACTTAGTTGTCCTTGGAGTGAAGACCTGGCAAGTGAAAGATGCGGCTCGCGCAATGAAGCCAATGATCGGCCAGGAGACTTTTGTGCTTCCGCTGCAGAACGGGATAGAGGCGGCGACACAGCTGACGGAAGTCCTCGGCGCTGAGCGTGTCGTAGGTGGTCTGTGCGGAACTCTTAGTTGGATAGAAGCGCCGGGTCACATACGGAGCATCGGACGGGTTCATTTCGTCAGATTCGGCGAACTGGAGAACGAGCCGAGCAAGCGAACAGAGGGCCTACGCAGGACATTTCAACGAGCAGGCGTCGATGTAAAAATTCCCTCGGATATCAATGCTGCACTGTGGGAAAAGTTTCTGTTTGTAGTGTCATTTGGGGGCGTTGGGGCAGTCACGCGCTCTCCCATAGGAGTTATTCGCACTGTGCCCGAAACGCGCCAAATGCTGGAAAGTTGCATGCATGAGATATACGCGGTGGCGCGCGGACACCAAATCTCTTTAAGAGACGGCGTCATTAAAAAGACGATGGACTTCGTAGACTCCCTCGACCCGAGCGGGACTGCCTCTTTGCAGAGAGATATCGCCGATGGGAGGCCTTCCGAACTCGAGGCTTGGAATGGGGCAGTAGTGCGCACAGGCAAAGAGGTCGGAGTAGCCACCCCTTTACACGAATTTATTTATCATAGTCTGTTGCCCCAGGAGCTACGGGCGCGGCAGCAAGTGAAATTCCCATCATGAGGGCGCTCCACATCAAAAGTATAGGCGAGCAGCCCAACAACTCGCTGGAGTGGACCCGGTCTCGGCACCCTGCGACTTTGTCAGTAGATTGGCCGGGCCGCTCAGCTCGCAGCCGTTAGGCGGCTTTAAGAATTCCTGCTCAGGTTATAATGTTGGGTAGATCCTTTATATTGTAAAAATGAAATCAAAATTCCCCCAAGCGCCCCCTTTTGCGAATAACCAAGAAATCGAGGCTTTTCTGGCAAGGCCATTATTTGCGCGGTTAGGAAGCCACAACGAAGATGGAACTATTCACATCGCACCGCTTTATTATTTGTATGAAGGGGGAGAGTTTATCTTTGGAACTCAAGATTTATCTCGCAAGGCAAAGAATCTCCGGCGTGATAGTCAGGTAACTGTCCTGATCGATGCCACTGACCCGGTCTTGCAGGCAGTGATGGCTTATGGAAATGCCACACTCGATTACGAGAATGTTATCTCAAAACGTGTGAAGATATTGGAGAGATACTTCGAATCACAAGCAGAAGCCAAAGCATTTGCTGAAAGACTCGCTAAAGCTTGGAAAACAGTTATCATTCGACTAAAACCCACAAAGATTGTGTCATTTGATTATAGTAAGCCATTTTCAATTGGCTGAATAAGAGCCGCCTAACCCCTTCTCCACCCGACAGCCGGTTAAGACGGATGACCGGGGACTGAGGACCGGAAAAACAAAGCCCGGCTGCGGGTGAGCTCTACCGTTAGATTCAAACAATATTCTGTATACGAACAGGAATAACACCTCTGTCCGGTAGATTAACATCTGACTTGTGCATACTGACACTAGGGCTTTTAAGCCCCAGGTGCATAACAGATCCCGCATTCTCGCGGGATTTTTGCTTTTGATATGTGGTCTTATCGAAATAATATCTATTTTTCTTCTTTTCCCTCTTTTTGATTGACTGACCAGTGCTTTCTTAGGAGGGCGTGTCGTAGTAACATTGGCTCGATTCACATTACTAGTCTCTTTGATGCTCCATTATCCGAATGTGAGGTTGACATGATGAGAAACTTCAAGGTTCCTCTGCTCCTACTACCCACTTTGCTCTTTCTGGGCGGATGCTTATCGCGACCTGAAGACACCGCCACTGAATCCAATCTATTAGCCACCATAGTGGCACAGTCTATCCAACTCACGGAAGCCGCTGAGGGTTCTGCATTAGACGAACCGGACTTCATCCAACCCGATGCGGACGATAGAGAATCATCTACTGCGGTTCCAGTGCCGGAGGCAAGTCTACAAAGTGATGAGCCTCGGGGGTCAGACATCATCGCTTTCATTACGGACATATATCCCAATCCCGGTTTTACGAAGATTTCAAGCTTGGCCTTTGAAAATGGGATCGAACTTGAGGTGATCAGTGACCTGGACCTGTTTCTCGTTTCTCTTCTGAATCGAAGAATAGGGAGTGCAATTTTTGCAGGTCGAGAGATTTCTGATCGAAGCGCTCTCGAATTGAGAAGATTCATTGATGCTGGAGGTAGAGTTCTATTCTTCTTCAATCAAGAATGGAGCGAGAACAATGACATCCTTCAAAGCCTATTCCAAGTTTCAATTAATAACGAGGATCTCATCGGAGACAGCGATCGGAGGGTAGCAGTAGACACGATCAATTACGCTGATTCCATGCTCCCGACCTGGGCGAGCGGTCTGCAGGTATTGGTGACGGGCACAAACTGCAATGCCCCCTGTTTATACCTGCGTGGCTACATCAGTACTACCATCGGTGGCGGGGAAAGAAGTTACTTTTCAAGTGGTCAAACCGGCAATGACCGACTCGTCTATCTACGTACCCCCGATCAATCCGTCACCTTCTGGATCAGGCCGAGCCAGAGGTTTTCGACCTGGTTTCCTATTGATTTCTTTGACGATGCCAACATCGATTTCCTTAATAATGACTCAGCCACCCTTGCCATGTTGCGCTATCTAGCTGGTCATTAGGTTCGAACTTACGGAAGCTTCGATCCGCCCAACAATTCGCTCAAGCTGACCCCGCGGGATAGGCCCTCTTATGACCTGGGTCCTAGCGGGGCAGCTTAGCTCCAAACGTTAGACTCTATCAAGAATCTGTATACGAACAGGAATAACACCTCTGTCCGGTAGGATAACAGCTCACTTCCTATTAGCACAACTAGTATCAGCCTCTTGAAACCGGAGATGGCGATGATGTGGGTGGTCCCTGTGCGGTTATATACTTCCAGCAAATCAGGGGGTATCCCACTTTCTTTGCCAAGCAAAATACCGGATAGCAAAGAAGCCTCGGGTTCAGGAAAGAGGCGCTGGATGACCTTGTGTACATGCGTTCGCAAGTCGAAAATTATGGAGAGGATGGGATTCGCCTGGTCGGAGCCGATCTTTTTTACGTAAGCGGTCGGCATAAGGCTGTGGATACCTCGGTTGCCCAGATATTCACGGTAGGAGAAACCCTCCATCTCCGGCGGAGTCTCGAGCAATCCTTCCGCGTGAACCCAATCGCCATAACGCCAATCGATCAAACGGGAAGCTCGCACGAGAATGCGACCTTTCACCGTCTTCGTAATTCCCATCTGCGGGATGCGGACACGCTCCACGGAGAGTACAAGCGTGGTGTACCGATCGCGAACGTCTGGATCTGCCACGACAACCCCGGTAACAGTTGTCTTAACTTCCAGGTCGTTATAGAAGGCAATATGGCCTGGTTGCTTCATAATCTCGGAGGGGAGATACCGCGCAGCTCCAAGGCATACAGGGATTAGAAGCAGGAAAAGCCAGCGATGAAGGTGGTTTCTTCGGAAGAGGAGAGCGAAAAGAAAGGCACCGGTGGCGAGCGTCAGCCACTGCCAGCCGGTCAGCGGGAGATGCCGACCAGCGGTGATGCCGAGCAGCCACATCATGCCCAGCAAAAACAATTTCATTAAACCCCCTTCATCCCCCTGTCGTGCGTAGGTTCTGCCTAACTAGATCTTGTGAGATCTGCCGCGTAAATTTAAAACCAGAGCTGAACGGTTGGCAAAGTCCTTGATCTTGTGGGGTAAATTTTCGATCACACGATCGTCAAGGAATTGGATCTACCCGGGTATCTTCGGGATCTCATCTTTAGGGAGCAACGCCACGGCATCGACCATCCGTCGATTGAATACCATTGCGGCGCTCTCTGCATTTACGTTGGGAAAGAGGATAGCTGTGAGTGAAGCGTTGTACAACGGCATAAAGAAGCGGTCACTATCGAACATCACAGATGCGAAATTGAATTTACCGGGCGTCTCGATGATACCCACTAATTCATACCCGCCCATAATTACACGAACCCAGTGAGGGACATTGGTTGTATATCCCCCCCTGGTGAAACCGGTAGGTCCCATTTCATTGCGCCCGCTTAATAGGATGACAACGATTTCGCTCTTCACGAGCCATAAGGTTGGATAACGAGCGACCAGCTTGCCAGGCTGATGGAGCCGCATCAAGTGGGCTCCTTCAATCTCGATATAGGAGGTTGTGGGTATGTTGAGGTAGCTGAATAGGCCGCTAGCCGATGGATGAATCCGACCAAGCACGCGGTGACTGGCTGTATAGATCTCGATTGAAATTGACCTGTTTGCCATCGGTTTCGTTTCCTTTTAGAGAATAGGTAGGGCAAAGGTGATCGATGTGCTTGCTGGGGTATGCTCATACCACATCACCCCGTTCATGCTCTCCACGATCATGCGGATTTCACCCATAGAAAGGCCCGGTCCCATTTGACCAGAGACTGGATCTATCTCTGGGGATGTGATCGCCTGTACGGTGTCAGGCGAAAGCCCCGGGCTTGAGTCGGAGACACGGACAGCAGCCCAGGCTCCATCATGCATTTCGACATTTACTGTCAGTGGAAATTCATCACTCCGTGAACGGAGGATTTCGAAGTAATGGGTCTCCAGAATGACTCTTCCTCGGACTGTCCGACGGACCGCTGCCGCTACTGTAGCTTCTAAGATCTGCTGCACTTTCTCGGGGTCGCCGCGGAAGAGAGGGATATTTTTCCCTCTCTCAGAGATAAGTTCAAGGCCCTTCGCTTCTGCTGCATTCTTCATTGATTCCACAGTCACAGCCACGAGACTGGCAATATCCACCATCTCACTAGACTGTTCGGCATCGAGGGTGACGACAGGCATCGCGTTCAACCCGCGCAGTTGTCCCATCAATTGGTCCAGTGTTTGCCGGATGCTCTCCTCATTCCCGGGGTCTGATTTCAAAATACCCTCTAATGTCTCCAAAGCCTGGCTAACCCCATGTGAGAATTCTGGGGTAGCCGCTGATGAGACTGGCTGCGGGGTGAGGGGCTTGGTTTTTGCACTGCGTTTTAGTGTAGCCTGTTCGAGGGCAACACCAGCCCAATCAGATAGAGCCATCATTAGCGTCAGGTGATGATCGTTGAAGGTCCGCGGAGCGAGACGGTTGTAAACTCCAAGAACACCGACGACCTTATTTCGCATCCGCAGGGGAACATTGACGATAGACTGTACCAAGAAACCAGTCTGGACCTTGACCGGTCCGGCCTCCATTGAAGGCTGGCGCAGGATGGGTTTACCGCTGTTGAACACTTCTCCAACAATCGTATCGCTTACTCGCAGCTTTTGCAGGCTGGCGTGCCGCTCACCTGCCTGTTTACTCGCACGCAGCACGAGCTCCTTGCTCTCAGGCTCCGCCAGGTAAATTGAAGCCTCTTCCGCATCGGTAACAAAGGCGGCTGCCTCCACGACGCTGCGGAGGATCTCGTTCAGGTCGTCAAGGCTGACAACGGCCCGGCCGATCTCGCTGAGCATCCGAATTTCATCCGTCCGTCTTCGAAGCTGTTCTCTTAAACCATCCATCCGCGAAGTGAGAATCTCAGTATCCGCATGGGCGGACCTGGTTTCGCTCACATCGGTTATCGCCTGACACAATTCAGAAGGGCGGTAGGGTTTTAACAGAAAATCGTTTACGCCGAGTCGAAAAAGCTCTCTCAAACGAGATAGAGGGAAGTGTGCTGCGAGTAGGATGGCGGGCGAATTATCCCCATTTGAGCGATAGTTCCTGAGGCTTGCGAGAGGATCCCCGCGCAGTTGGGTCACATCCACGACCAATATGTCTGGGTCAGGTGCCTGTTCGCTCTGTACCCAAGCAAGAAAGCCGGATGGTTTAAGTATGCGCTCAACGATCGCCTGCGCGTTCGACTCGATATCCGCGATCACAATAATATGTGGAGATGTCTCAGTCGACGGAACCTCGCTCATAACCTCTCTTTTCCATGAGGGCTTTGCAAGTACGGCACTCGGTGGTGAGACGTAGATGTATCCCCGGTCAAGATTGTATTGATTCCCGGCTATTATCTTGTCGCCGGCATACATAATTATTAATCAACTGGGCTTTAAAAGACAATCCGGGCAATAGGGACGTCTCTTTTCACAGGTCGTAAACCCGGCACGCTTCGTCGGGCTTCTTCGATTGTAGCATAAGGAGGGGGCGAGGATTCCTTACCTTGGTCACTCTTCCGCCGCGATGGCGAGATCATAATGTGGGATTACCCCCGCCTCTGATGGAGGCCAATAGACAAGGACAGCCTTGCCGATGATTTCCTCGATCGGTAGAGGACCCCAATTCTGAGAGTCGGAGGAGTTATTGCGGTTATCACCAAGGACGAAAATTTCACCAGGGCCGATGATCCACTCGCCGTCATAGCGGGGGGTGGCTGCGAGATAAGGTTCATCAAGAACTTGCCCATCGATGTACACATCACCCCCGCGGATTGTGACCGTGTTTCCTGGAAGGCCGACCACGCGTTTGATAAAACGTCGCGAGGGGTTGAGGGGGAAGCGAAAGACGATAATGTCCCCTCTCTCCGCTTCGTTCCACCGATAGGCGATCCGATTTATAACGACGAATTGCCCTTCATGCAAGCTAGGCTCCATGCTGATGCCTTCGACACGAATTCGAGCCGTAAGGAGATTAACGGCGAGGAAGAGCACCCCAGCAATCAGAACGGTCTGGAGGAGCTCTCCAAAAAACCGGAAGATCCGTGTTCGCAGCGGTGGGGAGACGGCGGCGCCCCACTCGGGGGGCGCGGTTTCATGCGTCGGTAAGTCTTGCATGGCGATAGATTATATCATGGCGTTCAGAAATGAAAGTGCAACGAAAATTAGGACAACTCATGCGTTATTTATCAGTCACGCTTGCGGAACGAAAGCCGGATTGGCGTACCAAGGAAACCATATTCGTTGCGAATCTGATTTTCAAGGTAGCGGCTGTACGAGAAATGGACCAAATCCGGGTTATTGACATGGAATAGGAAGGTGGGAGGGTTGGTCCTGACCTGAGAGACGAAGAGGAAGTTTAGACGTTTACCCTTGCGTGTGGGCGGGGCATGTGCGTTGAGAGCCTTTTGGAGTAAACGATTAAGCTCTCCGGTCGGGATTCGAATAAGGCGTTCCTCCTGAACTCGCAGTGCGGCAGGCAGCACCTGGCTTACACGCTGACCCGTCTTCGCTGAAATGAAGAGTACGGGCACGAAATCCAGGAAGTTGAGTATTTGACGGACGTGCTCTGTGTATGCGTTCATGGTGTGAGAGTCTTTTTTAACGACATCCCATTTGTTTACAAGTACGACGACACTCTTCATCTTATCGATGACCATCCCGGCGATGTGGGCATCCTGGGCGGTGGCGCCTTCGGCAGCATCGATCAGAAGCAGAACAACATCCGCTCGTTCAATAGCCTTGAGCGCACGCAAAACAGAATATTTCTCAACCCCGGGTTCGATCCGCCCCCGGCGTCGAATCCCCGCTGTGTCGATGAGTGTAATTGGCAAGCCTTGATGAACGAGTTGTGTATCAACCGCGTCTCGGGTTGTGCCGGGTATAGGTGAGACGATGACGCGTTCCTCGCCGAGAAGTCGATTCAGTAAACTCGATTTGCCGACATTTGGTCGGCCAACAATAGCGATTTTCAAAGATTCGTCGTCGGTCTCTTCGAGAGCAGCTTTTGATTTGATAGTTTCGATTAATTGGTCAAGCAGGTCTCCTGTGCCCGTCCCATGAAGAGCGGAGATGGGGATCGGATCGCCCATACCCAGCGCGTAGAACTCAGCGGCTCCAGCACGGCGCTGTGCGTTGTCGCAGCGGTTGACAACAAGCATAATGGGGGGGTGTAGCTTGCCCGCAACCATGCGTTGTTGTTTTCGCAAGATCTCAACGATCTCTTCGTCCGGGGGTGTGACCCCGCTCTCCACGTTCACCAATAGAAGCACTGCATCGGCCTCACGCGCAGCAATCTCCGCCTGGTCGCGGATATTGGAGATGTAATCCGCCGAATCGATGGAGAGTGGCTCTAACCGGCTCATGGTTGTTGGGTCGATCCCGCCTGTGTCGACGATGTCGAATATGATCCCGTTCCATTCCGCTTCAGCCACAAGCCGATCGCGAGTTGTGCCAGGTTTATCGTCCACGACAGCAAGACGCTCACCGGCAAGACGATTGAAGAGTGTGGATTTGCCAACGTTTGGGCGTCCAACCAATGCGACAATAGGGCGGGGCATGAGGATTAAGAGCTTGGCGTGGCCGTTGGGCGCGGCGTGGCGGTGATGACCACTTCAATGACAGAGGGGTTTGGAAGCTCCCAGGTGAGACCTTCGGGCAGCACTATCACTTGAGGTTCTAATTGATACGTGCCTAAGGTAAGATCCTGGATGTCTAACACGGCTCTTACGTCATCCGGTTGTAGCGAGTCAAGCAATTCCGCAGGTCCGGAAAGAATCAGGCTCACCCTCTCGGGAGAGGGGTAGCTGTAGAGACCCAGGCCCACCCCCTGAATTTCCACGGGGAGGGAGATCGTGATAGATGTTTGAATCGGTTCAATCCCGATCTGAACCAGAGCGCTCTGTTCTCCAATAAGCAAGAAGCCCGGCGGAAGATCGAGCGGAATACGTTCTTCGAAGTCATCTGTCCGATTAGCCACGTTCACGGGCAGAGTCTGCAAGTAGCCTGGAAGAGCTTCCAAAGCCTCCGGTTCTTCTGAAAAAATGGCGACTTCTTGAGGAGATACCGAGATGCGTGCTACCCGGTAATACCCCTGTGCTTCTAGTTCGTCCTGTCCTATTAGGACTGGTATGACCAGTAACCGGCGAATATTCTCAATCTTGGTTATTTGCATACTAATATGGACTTGTTTGTCATCGGAATGTACATCGGCGACAACGTTGCCGTCGGCATCGATGAAATTAATTGGAAAAACCTGGTCGATGGAGCGCTGGCGGTCTGTGAGATCGACGACAACCTGTCCGACGACAACCTGGCCTACTCGACTGGCAGGGCCGACGATGGTCGTCTCGGTCAGGTCTGGAACCGGCTCCTCTGCGCGGTAATCAGGCGCTGGATCTCCCTCGGTGCTTACTTGGATGTTGACTCTCTTTGTGGCGAGTGGTTCGATCTTCAAGGTTACGGTTGAGGGGTCAAGCGAAGTCTGTTGAATGGCGCGGCGGGTGGTGTGAAAACGCAGGGTTACACGCCTGGTACCCTCCTCTAGCTGGCTTAGGTCGGCAAACACCTCCAGATCGGAGATGGTTAGATTGCGCCAAACGGAGGTGGGCGCACGCAGGGTAACGTCGGTAAATTCAAGGATGTTCCCCACGACGGTTAACCCATCCTGCAGATTGCGGTAGTCGATGGGGATTTGTTCGGGAAAGATCTGCTCGATGATAGGGTCCTGTTGGCCCACTGCAGCAATCCATGCAGTGAGCGCCAGGATTAAGGCCATGAGCAGTGTTCCAATATTTTGTCGAAGCCAACTGATCATTGGTTAGACTCTCGTTCGCCTTGGGACCGCACAAGGATGCGCTCGAGCCACCCAGGAAATCTTCCGGTCGTTCGAGGGCGGAAGAAGGCAGTCAGGATGTTTTTCAAGCGTGCTTGATCCAGCCGGCGAATGATTCGACCGTTATGAGTGACCGCGATGCCGCCCGTCTCCTCTGAGACAATAACAGACACCGCATCACTAACCTCGCTGATCCCCAGAGCTGCACGATGCCGCAAGCCCATTTGCCGTTCGGTGGAACGGGAAAGTGTGCCGCTAGAAGAGAGCGGCATGACGCATCCGGCGGCTGCAATCCTGTCTTCTACGATGATCGCGGCGCCATCGTGGAGCGGAGTGTTGATATGGAAAATCTGAAGCAGTAATTGCGGTGTAAGCACTGCATCAAGCGTCACACCGGTTTCTTTGTATTCGTTCAAAAGGACTTCACGCTCGATGACGATCAAAGCACCATAGCGCCGGTCTGATAGGCGCCTGGCGGTGATGCAGACGGTCTCAATGAGCGCTTCGATGTGATCGGGTGTAGCGTTCAGGAAGAACATATTGCTTGTACGACCAAGGCGTTCGAGTGCACGCCGGATTTCCGGGGCGAAGATCACCGGAATTGCTACAAGTAAAGCGGGCAATGAATTCTCTAGTAGCCAGGTGAACGCCGGAAGGTTAAGCAGGCTGGTGAGCACAGCAATGGTGATGACCAATACGATCATCCCGCGCAGAAGGACGATGGCCTGTGTCCCCCGGACCAAGCGCAGCAGGAAGAAAACCGCCAGGGTTACGAGAAGAACGTCTACTACACTCAGTAGATCGAAGCGTTGGAAGAAGAAATTCAATTCCGAGATGAAATTAGTCACGATGATACTCTTTGCCGAGTGTTCAGGACTTAAGCGCTGTCGTGGAGATTGCGCAATAGATCATGGTAGCCCTCAATGTTTGGGGGATCCAAATCGACGATCGTCTGTATCGTCTTAATCGCCTCCTTGGTCTGACCTGCATCCAGTTGGATTTCACCCAGAGCGTCGTATTGGGCGATTGCGTCGGCGGTTCTCCCGGCTGCACGGTAAGCCTCTGCAAGGCGGGAATGCAGCGCCTGCTTCCCCGGATATTCACGAGCAAGATCTTCCAGCAAGGCAAGAGCTTCCTTCGCATGATTCGATTGCACGAGATGGTCCAGACGGATGTCCAGGGCATTTGCGGCTTGGTCCTCCTGACCAAGCCGTAAATTCAAATCAATCAGGTGGGAACGGGCTTTCTCATTCTGCGGGTCGATCTCGCAGATATTCTCAAAGATCTGCAACGCCTGACGCAGTTCCAATCTCGAGAGATCGATATCCCCCATCATATCCAAGGTCTTTAATGTCCACTCACGGCTGACAGAGCTGCGTTGGCTGAGTTTATACGCATCATCCAGTGTCGTACGCGCGGAGTCAATTTCCGCCATCTGCCGGTAAAGCTCGGCCAGGTCGAGATACTGTTTAAGTGCTTCTTCGATCCTGTCTTGTTGCGCCAGGAGATCGATAAGTTGATTCCTTGCGGCGATGTCGATTGGGGAATGACGAATGATGCGAGCGTAGACGTTGGAAGCGGCGGAGATTTCGCCGCGGACGCGGTGAGTCCTGGCGATTATTCGCAGTTTGGTCATTCCTCCGCTTGTGTTGCCCTGGCGGATCATGATCTCCGCCATTCGTAGGTGAAGCCCGAGATAGCCGGGAATGTGGTCGAGAGCCAGCATGGCTTCTTCCATCGCTACTTCATAGTTCTTGTTCTGGACCAAGTCGTCGATCCGGCCGAGGGCTTGCAGAATCCGTTCGGTCCCCCCCACGGCAAGCATTTCGGCGATCGGCACCAAAACGGCTCCTTCTGACTCACCTTCGAGCTGGCGACGCGCGTTGCGGAGGCGTTCGAGCCACTCCGGACCACTCAAGAAGCTGAGAGTGTTTTCAACGATCTGAGCGAGCGTCTCATCATCTCCCTCGCTCATCGAAGCCGTGATCGTATCGTAGAGCTGATTAAGATCGCCGGACTGGCTCTCATCGACCGAAAGGGTGTCTGCGTGGCGAAGTGCCTGAACCAGAAGACGAGCCGCTTCTGGAAGATCGTCACGCATGCGAGCCAGGCGGCCAAGGGCGAGATTTGCTCCTAGATTGAGATCTGGGTGGCCAACGGACTGGGTCAGATATTTCGTTGCTTGGTCTTGATCACCCTGATTTTTAAGCAGAATGCCGAGGTTGTAGAAAGCCGCGGGGTGGTCCAATCCGGCTTTGATCGCGCTCTCGTATTGCTTGATCGCCTGCGCAGTATTTTCGTGGGTTTGATAATCAATCGCCTGGCTGAGATAGCGGAGCATCTGCGGCTGGCCGATGCTCTTGCGCTCTTGGCTGATGCGGCTCTTTGTGAGCTCTGCCATATCTATCGGAGATGATCCGTTGCCATTCTCGCCTTCTGCCTCTTCAAAGATTAATCCCGCAAGTATAGTCAACGCCCGGGTCTGGGCTGTCGTCTCCGGGTCTGCCTGCTGGCTGTCGTCGATTTCCTCTACATCATCTGCTTTCAGGTAATCTTTTACCTGGTCCATCCGCAGTGGTGCAGTGGTCCCTCGTGGCTCTGAAGGAGGCGGCAGGGGTTTGCCCTGCTGGAGAAAGCGCAGCGCACGAGCGGCTTCTTTCTCGCCGGGGACCATCCGTAGCGCGCGTTCAGCGGCATCAATAGCGCGATCTACCTTTCCGTCTGTTTGTAGGATCGAGGCAACCGCGAGGTATTCATAAACCGCCTCTCGTTTGCGGCCCAACCGCTCGAAGGTTACGGCCAATTTGGTCCGCGTGTTGAGGTTGCTAGGGACCATCCGGGCGATTTGGGACC
>DAOUDJ010000270.1:0-31725 GCA_034430795.1 Anaerolineales bacterium
TTCAGAAAGCTCGTTCCTTCCTCAAGGTGAGAATGGGTATATTGCATATCTTCGAAAACAGGATGACCCAACTAAGCTCTCGGCTGTTACTTGCCTCGCAATTTGGCCTTATTCATATGCTGACTCAATACAAGGCTATAATGTGGTAGTAGAGATCACAAATCCCTCTCCTCTGACGAAATATCGGGACTCAATTGAATAACTTGGAGTCAACTACCAAGTGCAACAACGGATGAACGATTGAAGAATGCTTGATTTGGTGATTTGAATCCAAGATATTTTCTAGGTCGGTTGTTGAATCTCTCCATGACGAATTCGATTTCAGGCTCAGTGATCGTTGCGAAGCTGCACTTGTTCGGGAAGTTCTGGCGAATGAGACCATTCCTGTTTTCATTCGTCGCTCTCTCTCAGGATGAATAGGGATGAGCAAAATAGACATCTGTACGAAGATCACGAGCAATCCGTTCATGATCCGTGAACTCTTTGCCGTTATCCGTTGTATCGTATGGGTTCGGACCGGCATCGACTTCAGGAGCTTGATCACAGCATCCGCAACGGCTTGAGCGGTCTTGCGCTCGGTCAGGGCGACAACGGCATGACGATGTCCATTTCAGACAATCGTATCCACTTCCTAATCACCCAAGCGCTGGCCTGTATGTGTAGAGATCCGAATACCTTTTTTATCAACATCTATCTTGGCAGCGACAAGGTATCAAGGAAAGAATGTTTTCTGAGTGTTGTTAATAATTATAATCTTTATTAGAATTTATAAGCAGATCTAAGAAACGGTCTCACGGAGGAGGGTATGCAAAAACACCAAGATGGTCGAGTAGTTTGTGAGTTAGCAATGTAGCTTAATATCCTAAAGGTTCGATTATTCTTCCTGAATGTCGGTATTGCGATGAAGTGATAAGAAAACCATGAAGGGGAGCGATCTCGGGAGCCGCTTGTGTTTTTTTGTGTGTTGTTAATGCAATATAATGACACTTATATTGCATTAAGACCTGTTTTATTGCTTCCTCTTGCTCAGACAGGAGAGGAAACTCGTGTACCCCAACTACTCGCTCCAGGACGGCAGAGCCTCTCTCAATTGCTGGAAAAAATGCACCTGAGCAGCCCCTGGCCTGTCTGGGCGCCTCTCGCCTGGATGTCAACATGCTGAGTTGGTTCGTGAACTACCTTGGTAAGGAAGTAAAAAGCGCCAAACCGCACCGGAATAAAGCGGGAGACGCATTTCGTCTGGAACCCTCCAGTGTCCGACTCTACGGTCAAGCCATCGTCACCTGGTTCAATTTCCTTGCAGACGAACTGCTCCTTCCCGACCGCTTCCCCGCCTCTGCGGCTGTTAGCAGAGCCCAAAGGACGCTTAGAACATATGTTCCCGCCACAATCGCCCGGGACGGCGCTGTAGAGCCCTCAGAAGGACTCGAGAAGCTCATATATGCATGGGATTCCCCTTCTATTCCCGACTCTCTTCCTATTAAAGGAGATTTATCGCAGAAAGATGGAGGCGTTGCGGAATCGGGCGCTTCTTTATGCCCTCGCCGACAGCGGCGCCCGAGTGAGCGAGATCCTGCGGCTCACCGCAGACGATGTACGGGGAGCGAGGGTCAACCGTCAGGGAGTATGGCATATCCAGGTACGGGGAAAAGGACGCGGACGATATGGACGGCAAGTAACACTGCGTTTCATCCACCCTACCCTACTGGCCATGCGCGAGTATCTAAAAATCCGAAAAGATCCTGGAGCAACCGCCTTGTTTGTAAGCCATGCTAAGACAAGGCCGAAACACCGCGGGTCGCCCCTCTCCCCCAACGCTGTGTGGAGGATGATACATCAAACAGCAAAGAGTCTGGGTCTTCCTCACATCCATCCCCACGATTTTCGGCATTGGCGAGCGACCCAAATGCTGCGAGAAGGCGTTCCGATCGATCAGGTGCAACGGTTTCTTAATCATCGCAGTATTCGTACAACTCAGCTATATGCAAAAACTGCTGAACAACAGATTGATGCAGCGGGAGCCAGGACAAGCCCTATTAAGGAGAACGCTACAAACAAATAGTTCCATAGGGATTAAGTGGTTTCTGATGTGAAATCAAGCGGGCTGCGTACGGCCAATCCGCAGCGGTTAAGTACATGTGTGTATATCATTGTGGTGGTCACGTGTTTATGACCAAGCAGATCCTGCACAGTACGGATATCGTCCGCTGGATCGCTTCGCTGATAACCGCCTTCTAGCAGATGCGTCGCAAAGTTATGTCGTAGAGCATGGGGAGTTACGTGCTTGTTAATTTGGGTAGATTTGACTGCTCTGCGGACGGCATTCTGAAGACTGCTGGGGTCAGTGTGGTGGCGTTTTAGATCGCCGCTGCGTGGATCCCTGGATATGTTTTTGGACGGGAAGATATACTGCCACTTCCACTCAAATTACGCACTGGGATATTTAGCCGCCAGTGCATAGGGAAGGGATACTCCACCGAATCCGTTGGCAAGATCGTCTTCATGAAGTAGCTTGACGCGGCGAAGATGGCGGTGCAAAGCCTGCACTGCAGCGTCGGGCAAGACGGTAACGCGATCCTTGAGCCCCTTTCCATCACGAACGATGACCTGGTGTTGATCGAAATCGATATCCTTGATGCGCAGTCGAATACACTCCACACCTGCACTTGCGCTGTGTGCTTGTGCGGTGCAAGTGTTAGGCGTAGACCGCTGCCATAGAGCAGCTTGGCCATCAGTTGGTGTTTACCTGACATAGAACTGATTAGGAGCTGGACCTCTGGTTTTGTGAGAACCGTGGGAAGTCGTTTCGGGCGTTTGGCACGGACGGAAACAATGGGGGAATCCAATTCGACTCCCAACACATCTCGGTATAGGAAAAGCAGTGCACAAAGAGCCTGGTTCTCCCTGAAAGGACGCCGGGACGGTGTGGGTGGAGGCTGCGACGTTCCTTTCAACAGCCAGGTAGCTGAGGAATGTCTCTATCTCTGGACCGCCCATTGTCTTTGGATGCCGCTTATTGTGGAAAAGGATGAAGCGCTTGATCCAGTAGACATAGGCCTTCTCGGTTGCAGTTTTATGATGCTTTCCCCCTTTCTGCTTGCAGGTAGTTTTGAGATGCTGTAAAGTTCAATTAGCGTCTGTGGGAACGCTATATGGGGTGGCCCTGTATAAACACATGGTTTATATGGATTCGACCCGTTAAAACTGCTCCAACCACACAACAGAACGTATGTTCCGTCTAGCATTTTATCATGTTTATTGGGTGGACTCCATTGAATTCGTTAGGCAGATTTCGCTTGAGGCTTTTATCAAGGATTTGATAACCTATTGATGATCGGGCGGCGCTGCCTCCCAGCAGCGCGGATGTTTCCTCAAGAACTGGATATAATCTAAAGCCATAGGTTAGAATCCATTCAGACTGAGAATTGTCACTATTCGTGAAAGGAGAACCAAATCATGGATGAAATCATCAAGGAAGTGGCCAAGAGAGCTGATGTAAGTGAAGATTTGGCTCGAAAAACTTTAGAAGTGGTTGTGGAGATCCTGAAGAAAAAGCTCCCAGCTCCGATAGCTGGACAGGTAGATGGCATACTGTCTGGAGACTCCGACATTGGCGATATCGCGAAAGGAATCGGAGACCTATTTGGAGGATAAGCTACCACACGTGCTCTATTCTTGAAGCTCGTATTTGAATGATCTCTCGATCGAATTCTGCGAGATGCCCCCTGTGGATCAAGGGGGCATCGTCGGTAATATACATGGGTGAGCACGACGCCGAACTTTAGAGATAAGTGAACGGTCAGTGACAATCTGCCTACCACTCAATGGACCCGAGATTCGGGCGAGTTTTCGCAAGGCTTGAATTCCGTGCCGGTGTTGAAAACGGGCCGCTCATCCCGGAGCCGTTAGGCCGAAATCTTATTGCTGTATTACAAGCGGTGAGTAAATGCCTCGATCACGAATAGAGCTTACGATTGACATGCTGGCTTCATCCTATCGGGCAATGATGAGGCACGTTGAGGATATTTCCTAGGAGGAAGCATTCTTCATCCCTACGGGCGGATACCGTTCCGTCTTGCGTACGCTCAAGCACGCTGCAGGTTGGAGTCACGTCTATCGCTCATATACATTTGACGATAATCCAAAGCATTGGAAGGATATCGATTGGCCATATGGGTTGAGAGATACCGTGATTATGTTGGAAGAATATTTATCCGCTGTATTCGAATGGTTTCGTGAAGCGCATCGGCAGTGGATGGATGATCTCGGGTCTCTTGAAAATGATCAATTGGAGGATCTCCGTCCATTGCATTGGGGGGAAGATGCACCTCTAGTTGATATTGTGTCTAAGGTGGGGTTAAGCGTGAGGCGGGTGGATCACGCCTCCAGAGTGTAACCTATGTCCCTGGAATAATGTGTTAATCATGTCCCCGGAATGTACCCTGCAAGTGCAGGTGTCTCAGCGCTGGTTTTTGGTATTCCTTTCATCAAGAAATAACCCTGGTCCATACTTAATATGATGGTTCAGCCGAAGGTCCCCGAAGGGGGAAAGGATGCTCCACGACAGTCTTGCGCCTGGTCAGGAGATCAGTTCTCTTGGGATTTGATTTCATAACCATTGTATATACTCCATGTCCAGCGTCAGTTGCCCGCCGTTGTTTGGTGTTGCCTGGTGGTTACTCGTGTTTTTTCCTGTGAGACACGACCCTTAGCCGCGAGAGTGTTTCAGGACCCTTTGCCGGAATCGAAAAAAACGCATGAGGGGCATGCGCTCTTTCACAGATCCTTATGCGCTCTTTTCTCAGGACCCTTATGCTTTATGCTGAGGCGACGGCGGGATTCGAACCCGCGCATAAGGGTTTTGCAGACCCCTGCCTTACCACTTGGCTACGTCGCCATGGTTATAATCTGAGATGCTGAGAGCGGGCGATGGGATTCGAACCCACGACCTTCTGCTTGGCAAGCAGACGTTCTACCACTGAACTACACCCGCAGGATGCGGACGAAGGATACCGTGAAGGGTAACGAATGTCAAGATTCGTTGGGCGTCTGAAAAAAAAATTGGCACTAATATCCAATAAATTGCCCGTAAGAGCGATCGCGGTGTAGACTGTCCTAATATTGGCGGGCTAAGGTTTCGGGGTCCACTTTTCATTCACATATATGGTTCGGCCGATTGCAACTCAAACGATGACGGAAGTGAAAGAAACAGACTCGCTCATCAGGAGCAGATATTAATGGCGAATGAGCACCAGGACCTTCCAATTAATCAAATCCTGCAAGGTGATTGTGTTGAGATACTCAAGGGGCTGCCCGAAGGCAGCGTCGACTTGATCTTCGCCGACCCACCATACAATCTGCAGCTCTCAGGTGAACTCTGGCGGCCGAACATGACCCGGGTAGATGCAGTCGATGACGACTGGGACAAATTTCCAAGCTTCGCGGCCTACGATCAATTCACGCGAGCCTGGCTCTCTGCCAGTAGACGTGCGCTTAAACCGGATGGCTCGATCTGGGTAATGGGGTCCTACCACAACGTATTCCGGCTGGGCGTGTTGATCCAGGATCTCAATTTCTGGATCTTAAATGATGTCGTCTGGATCAAGACGAACCCGATGCCGAATTTCCGGGGTGTGCGCTTCACCAATGCGCATGAGACGTTGATTTGGGCTGCGCGATCGAAAGATTCAAAATACACCTTCAATCACCATGCTATGAAAGCGCTGAACGACGGAAAACAGATGCGCAGCGATTGGACGCTCCCAATCTGCACCGGCGAGGAGCGAATTAAGATAGAAGGGCGCAAGGCGCATCCAACACAAAAACCCGAAGCGCTTCTGTATCGAATTATCCTGGCTTCATCAAATCCCGGTGATCTCGTCCTTGACCCGTTCTTTGGAACTGGAACGACTGGATCGGTGGCGAAACGTCTGCATCGGAACTGGATTGGCATTGAACGCGAGGATGGCTATGTGAAAATTGCATCCAAGCGGATCGAAGCCATCCGCGTAGGAGCCTACGAGGATATCGTGTTCGATGTGAGCGACAGGAAGCGAAAAGCGCCGCGAGTTGCCTTCTCTCGTTTGCTGGAACTAGGTTTAATTCGAGCTGGACAGCAGCTTTACTTCCGCAAGGATCGTGGGTGTGTGGCGAAGGTGAAGCCGGATGGGAATCTTCTCATCGACGGGTTTGAAGGTTCGATCCACCAAGCCGCTCGGCAGCTCTGTGAGGGCAGCCCATGTAATGGCTGGGACCATTGGTACTTTGAAGCGGAGGATGGTCAGCTTCAACAAATCGATGTCCTAAGGGAGCAATTGCGCGCTGGACTTGGGAAGCAGGAATGAAGCAACCCAATTTGGGGCGGTGAAATCGCCGGTTTTCTCTTGTTCATCTCGGTGAGACCGGCGCTGAGTCCAGAGACAGCGAGGGTTCACTTGAGATTCAATTGGCTTTGATAATTAAAGCAAGCCAGATCGGCTTACAGCTGCCTTACGAACTGTCATGCTGAATGGCTGATCATCTATAATCAGGATTGAGGGTGTGTGGGTATATATGGAGACCGCTTATAAAGGTGGTCTCCATATTTTCTCGACGCATTTTATTCCTCGCGCTCCCAGAAAATTCAAACAACGGTTCTTCCAGCATGCGCTCTTTTAATGGCAATAATAGCGTCAGTTGGAGTGGGGGAGAGGAGAAGAAAAGCCGCCAAATTTCAAAGGCGGCACTGGTGCCGAGGACCAGAATCGAACTGGTGACACCTTGATTTTCAGTCAAGTGCTCTACCGACTGAGCTACCTCGGCACGGTCAAGGATTGTACTTCCGCCGATAAGGCGTGTCAAGCAAACATCTTCATTTATCATCGGAAATTGAAAAGCGAGCTTATTTTAGTTGAAAACTGGACTCCCATAATACTGCTGTTTCACGGCGATTATTATGGGTTGTCATTCTGAGCTGAAACGCAGTGGAGGCGAAGAATCTCGTTGTTCCTGGATAATAGCTATCACGGGTGAAGAACGAGATTCTTCGTCGCGGAGATTATCTTGAGCAACTCCGAAGGGAAGCTCAAGAATGACATCGTCCATCTTGTTCAGGATCGATAATAAAACAAGGGGCTTGCAATCAATAATCAGAGGACTTGGCTCTCAATGAGCAGCTAGAGAGCAATCACCTCTAAGCCTCGTATCTCGAGCCACTGTTCTTCGGCGAGAGGAAGGACGCCAAAACGAAACCCGCCCTCGGGTGAAGCGATCGCATATTGGTTGTCGATCCAGGTCACAAAACCTAATGGAGCAGGGGGAGCCATGGTGGTTTGCATAACCGTCTGCCCATCAACCGAGAAGCGCGCCCCTGTCTTAAGCCATTCAAGTTCGTAGCGATGCCATTCATCGAGGGGTTCAGAAACGAGGCGCTCTTCTGCCTGGGCAAATTGTAAAGCGGTGCGGATGACCGGTCGTTTCAGCCCCGGAATTTGCGCAAGGGCTATCGCACCCAGCGCGAGTGGGGCTAAGATGAGTGATGGTAATCGTGGGGTTCGTAAGACGGCTGCTTTCCATCCAGAACCGGGCACGCCCGGATCTAAAGCGAGGTCATGAGGGGGTGAGCCGTAGAAAAACCAGATGGCTTGTGGCGAAGAAGGCAGCCGTCGTGCCGCGCCTCCCTGACCAAGCGACAGGCTGAAGGGGTCGTTCCAGAATCCGAAACCAAGTGTTCCTCGCGGGTGGGGCGTAGATGCACGGGCCTCGAGGCGCATTTGGATCGGCGGGTTCCAGGGAAAATTGGGGCGAGAGAGACGGCGGTAATCATCAATTTGTGCGTCCAAGTAACCCCCACCGTGGGCTGGCAGCGTAAAGCGCACATGATCCGCGTTCAGACTGCGGACTCGACCGCCTCCAATCTCGAGTGATTCCCAGCGGGGTGAATCTCTCATCACTGGCGATTATAGATTTTGATCTGCATTCAGGCAATCGTGTATAATCCATCTACTGTTGCTGGGGAGGTGGAATGGAGATTACCTGGTATGGATTATCGTGTTTCCGGATTACGGAGCGCGGAAAAATTAGCATCGTAACAGACCCATATGATCCTGCGATTGGGCTTCCGAAGCGCAATCTCAAGGCAGACGTCGTGACGATCAGTCATGACGCGCTTGGATATAATTTCGTCAAGGCTGTAAAAGTGGGGCGAAGGGTAATTGATGGCCCCGGCGAATTTGAGATTGGCGGGGTATTTGTCACGGGTGTTCGCAGAGTGTCGAAGAAAGAGAAGGAAAACGGCGCAGTGCGGAAGACGCACTATGTCTTCAATTTCGATGGTCTCACCATTGCCCATCTTGGAAACATGGCGACTGTGCCATCTCAGGCTCAAGTCGAAGAGTTAGGATCTGTTAATATTGCGCTGGTTCCCGTGGGTGGAGGCGGGGCGCTCAATCCCTCTATGGCAGCCGAGGTGATCAGTTTGATCGAACCATCCATTGTGATTCCAATGCATTACAGAACCGAGGAGAATGGGCCAGAGCTCAGCACAGTTGCGGGGTTCTTGAAAGAGATGGGAATCAGCGATCAAGACCCACTTCCTTCCTTGAGCATCACGAAGAGTTCATTGACGGAAGAAACTCGGGTGGTCGTGCTAAAGCCACCGAGTTAACAATCTTTGTTGAGTAAATTGTTCCTGGGTTTCCCTTCGAAAGAATGAGGGATGGTCGATGGCTTTGAAGTTATTAATGACATGGGATATGATTCCTGGCCGAGAGCAGGAATATTTTGAGTTCCTTGTTCGCGAATTTGTCCCTGGTTTGCAGCGGTTAGGTGTCCAACCAACGGAAGCTTGGTATACAACCTATGGCGAGGGCCCCCAGATGCTGGCGGGATTCGTCGCTGAGAACCATGAAGTGATGCAGCAAGCGCTGGCCACTGGGGAGTGGACCGAGTTGCGGAGCAAGCTGTTTGAATATGTAACCAATTTTAGCTCCAAGGTAGTTAAAATGACGGGGGGCTTCCAACTATAACCAATACATCAGGATGACCATTAAAAAGAAAGAGCCATGGGATGTGACCATGGCTCTTTTGGTGATTAGGGGCTGTCAATCATCGTTTTTGGCGTTCTTTTTCTCACTCTTCTTTTCACTCTTGACGCTTTCTTTGGATTTGGTTTCCGATTTCGAATCGTCTTTACGTGAGGTCTGCCCGGAGGGTGACCGATGATCTGTTGAATAAAAGCCGGATCCTTTAAAAACGATACCGACTGGCAGGAATACCTTTCGAAGCGTGTGTTTCCTGCATTCAGGGCACTTCTTCAGAACCGGATCATCAAAATGCTGCTGCCGGTCAAACTGAACGCCACAGTTCTCACATCGATAGGTATAGATAGGCATCGTTCTCTTTCCTTGTTGTTAACCTGCATTATAGTCCTGCATCTAAGCGCTTTCAAGAGGAGGTAAGTAAGAACCCTATTAGTATTTCGTTAACGACAGCACTCGTTGCGCTCGGCATCCAAAGAGCAGGCAGGTTGACGGCGTGGGAAGCGAAGGGTATGATCAGACTGACAGTTGGGTCAACCGGGCAATCGCGGGCGGTTACGCCGCTTGAGGAAAGTCCGCGCTCTAAAAAGCATGGTGCCGGGCAACACCCGGTCGGGGCAACCCGGGGACAGGGCCACAGAAAACGACCGCCTCAGGGCGCAAGCCTTTTTGAGGCAAGGGTGAAAAGGTGGTGTAAGAGACCACCGGCGCCGGCAGCAATGTCGGCGGCCAGGTAACCCCCACCAGGAGCAAGGCCAAGCAGAGGTGAAGCTCATTTATGTGGGCGAGGGGCTGCTCGTTCCTCTTGAACCTCGGGTAGGCTGCTTGAACCCTACGGTGACGTTGGGTCCAGATGGATGATTGCCCCGGTAGTGGTCTTCGACGCTTCGTTGAACCAGGATCGGACAGAACGCGGCTTATAGGTTGAGCCAATCGTCATGAAGCACTTCCGAAGCGCAAGCTTCAGAGGTGCTTTTTCCTTTCCTAGGGCTTGAGCGTGGGATCGACTTCTCCTCTTTCAAAACTGCCATTTTAAAGGGTGCAAACCAGCAAAAGCGATGAAGGTGTAAATGGTTGGTAGTGAGGGTTGGACCGGTGTCCGACTCCGGAAATCGAAACCAGCAGGCCCGCAGACCCCTTTCCCAAACGGGTGCCTCGAAACCCAGGACTTCGCATAGATATAGGACAAAAGTACTGATGGAGATCTGTTCCCATTTTACTTGCATCGGTGGGGGGAATTGTTATATACTGTGGGCGTTGGTGGGAGAATGTGGGATAAAGTGGGACGCCGGTGAAGACCGGCGTTTCGATATTATAGGAACGGTCAGAACACATGTTCTTAGGACAGTACACTCATAGTATAGACGCTAAGGGCCGATTGACAATACCGGTTCGCTATCGGGCAGCTCTCGCCTCGGGAGCATTTGTCACGCAAGGTTTCGATCGCAACCTGCTCGTTTATACCATGGAAAGATTCCAAAAGTTAGCAGAGAGCACAACAATTCTGACCACGACAGATCCAGAGGCGCGTGCGGTGCGCAGATTGATCTTCGGCGGCGCGACGGAAGTCCAACTCGACACCTCGGGCCGCATTTTGATTCCACCATTCCTGCGGGAATACGCAAAACTTGATGGCGAGACGACGATCGTCGGCACGGGTGAGTATTTTGAGCTCTGGAATTCAGGCGCGTGGTTAGAGGAACTCAACGACGTAATGGATCCAGACATCAATGCCCGTCGCTTTACTCAATTTGACCTCTCCGCGGGGTAGGCGATGAACGCGTCCTCCGGCGCAGTATCCGCCAGCGGACATACCCCGGTACTTTACCAGCCTGTGCTCACTGCGCTGAATTTGCACGCAGGCGGGCACTACATAGATGGCACGGTAGGCGCAGGCGGACATGCAGCGGGCGTCCTCGAAGGCTCTTCTCCGGATGGTCGACTGCTCGGACTAGACCGTGACCCGAATGCGCTGGAACTCGCGGAATTCCGCTTGAAGCCTTTTGGTGATCGGGTGAGCTTACGCCATGCATCCTACACAGCGATGCATGAAGAAGCATTTGCTCTTGGATGGGATCGGGTGGATGCAATCTTGCTCGATCTGGGACTTTCATCCATGCAGCTCGAGGATCCTAAACGCGGGTTCTCATTCCGCCTCGATGGTCCCCTGGACATGCGCTTCGATCCAGATGGGGATTTCATGGCGGATGAACTCGTAAACCATATGCCGCAAGAGGAATTGGCAGATGTGATCAAGCGCTATGGGGAGGATCCTCGTGCCCGAGCAATCGCGGAGGCGATTGTGCAGGCCCGTCCTCTGAAAACCACTTCCCAGTTGGCTAAAGTTATCGCCGGTAAGGCGGCGGCGAAACGAAAGGGAATCCACCCTGCCACGCGCACTTTTCAAGCGCTGCGTATTGCCGTCAATGATGAACTTGATACGTTGAAGGCAGGGCTCGAAACCGCAGTAGGGTTGCTCTCTCCGAGAGGAAGGATAGCTGTGATTTCGTTTCACTCGCTCGAAGATCGAATCGTCAAGCGGTTCTTCCGCCGGGAGAGTCAAGACTGCATATGCCCTCCGGAGCAATTGATTTGTCGCTGTGAACATACCGCGACTTTGCGAGTTCTAACAAAGAAGCCGATCAGGGCGGAAAGTGATGAAATTTCACACAACCCTCGAGCTCGAAGTGCTCGTTTGCGGGTCGCGGAGCGTCTGACAACGGCATGATCCTTGCAGGCACTAATTCGAGCAGTGCCGACGCAGGTGATAACGTGAAAAAACGTCGAAAACAAGCATTCAAACTCACGCCCTGGCGATCCCAACTTCGGATCACCAGTCGAACGGTGCTGACCGCTATTGTGCTCTTCATCATCGGTGGTCTTTACCTTGCGGTAAATGCACGCGTCGCCCGTTCTGGTCGCAGTGTGCTGATCATGCAATCGGAGCGAGCTGAATTGCAGCGCCAGATTGCCGAGTTGACAGCCACGTTTGCAGAATTGACTACACCGGAGCGAATGCTTGAGAAGGCTTTAGAGTTGGGTTTCCGCCCGGCTGAACTTGGAGACATCGAATATGTCATCGTCGCGGGGTATGTACCACCAGATCCCTTCGTTGCTCCAAAGCCGCCAAATTCAACAACAGAACGCGATGGCGGGTTATCGCCCGCATACACAGAAACACTCGGTGATTGGATATCTCGGTTAGTGTCACCAGGGAGAGATGGAAGGCAATGATCCCAACCAGTCTGCCCTATCGTAGGGTAAGCGTGTTGCTCGCGATCATGGGGATGAGCGCTTTGGCGATGTTCATCCAGCTCATCCGGGTTCAGTTTGGACCGTATGCCCCCATTTTCTCTACATGGATTGAAGCTGCAGAGGACACCGAAATCGAGATCGAACCAGTACGGGGCTTGATCTACGATCGCGATGGCGACCTGCTCGCCACGAATGTGCCGATGTACTACTTAGAAATAGAAGTTTTCCAGCTCACGCAGGCGAGCCGGAAACAGATCGCAGCGGTGCTCGCTCGAACCCTGGTGCTTCCTTATGAGGACCTTTACAACCAGTTGAATGCGGATTGGGGTTCTCTCGGTCTATATCGCATTCGCTTGACGCGCGAAGTGGACGGCGGAGAGCGTTGGCCGATCACGATAGATCAGGTCGCCGCGGATGTGTTGAAGAGCTTCCTGTTGGATCCAGAAGCTCCAGATCTCAGCGGGTTGAAGCCAGTTCCTGCACCCAAGCGCGAATACCCAGCCAGTGCGCTCGCGGGCCATGTCCTCGGGTTCGTAAATCAGGAAGGTAAAGGTTACTTCGGCATTGAGGGGTTCTACGACAACTGGCTGGGAGGCAAGGCGATCACAGTCGAGCGCGGTTATATCCCTCCAGAAGCGCGGATTCAACCGGATACACCGGCTGGAGTCAATCTCGTATTGACTATTGACTTGGATATCCAACAGATGACCGATGACATCCTGCGAAAGGCGGTAGAAGATTCAGGTTCTGAATCAGGGCAGATCATCATCATGGATCCGCGAAATGGTGAGATTCTGGCGATGGTGATCTTGCCCGCACTGGATCCGAATAACTATGAGCCGTGGCTCGAAAAGCTTGGAGTCGATGCGGGTGATTTGGAGACCGAGGAAGATGAACTCGTCATTAACCCGGCTGTTGGTGGACAGTTTGAGCCGGGATCGACCTTCAAGATACTGACGATGGCGGCGGCGATCGACGCCGGCGTGATTGAGCCCGAGGATCAATTTATCGATAGAGGCGTAATTGAGGTTGGCGGCGTGAAAATCCGCAACTGGAACGGGGGCGCTTGGGGACCGCAGACGATGGTGGGTTGTATTCAGCACTCCCTGAATGTCTGCCTCGCCTATGTGGCCTCTGAGAAACTCGGCGCAGCCTCTTTCTATGAGTATCTGACGGCTTTCGGGATGGGGAGAGTCACAGGAATCGATCTCTCCGGTGAGGTCTCTGGGCAGATGCGCACACCACGTCACCCTGAGTGGACAGAGGCTGATCTGGCCACGAATTCATTTGGGCAAGGGATTTCTGTGACGCCGGTGCAGTTGATCGCCGCGGTTGGAGCCGTTGCCAACGAGGGCGTCATGGTTCAGCCCCATATTGTAAGAGCTGTTGTCGGTCCGGAGGGTGCGTACTGGCCGAAACCAACAACGCTCGGAAGACCGATTTCAGCCGAAAGTGCCAGGACCATAACAGAGATGCTGGTGCAATCGGTCGAGGGTGAGGCGAGGTACGCACACGTGAACGGTTATGTGATTGCGGGGAAGACCGGTACAGCTCAGATCCCCACTGAGAACGGTTACGACGACCGTTGGACAATAGCTTCGTTTATTGGTTGGGGTCCGGTATCCGATCCGAGGTTTGTGGTCATGGTGCGGTTGGATAAGCCGGAATCCTCGCCCTGGGGTTCTGTCGTCGCCGCCCCTGTATTTCGTGATGTTGTTGAGCGTCTCGTTGCCATGTTGGAGATCCCGCCCGATAACGTGCGGGAGCAGATAGCAGCAGGAGATCAGGACGGACTTAATTATTAATGCTGACAATACATCATCTCGTTGAAGCGATTGCTGAAGAGAAAATCACCGGGTTGGGTGATGTAATTACCGACGCGGTCGTCGACTCCCGTCAGGTGACATCTGGCGGTCTCTTCGTTGCCATGGATGGGGAATCGCAAGACGGCCATGATTATGTGGCTGACGCTTTTGAGCGCGGGGCAGTGGCTGCGCTTGTAGAGCGCGATCTTCCGTTGGAAGCCAGCAGCCTTGACCTGCGGAAGCCGCTAGCGCCGCAGCTGAAACAGGATTTGGAACCACCCATCATCTTGAGGGTAGGTAACACGCTCGAAGCCTTACAGAAGGCTGCGATGGTCTGGAGAGCACAGTCCGATGCAAGAGTGATCGGGATCACGGGAAGTGTGGGGAAATCGACGACGAAAGAACTCGTAGCGGATGTGCTGAGCCGCCGCTATAAGACGGTGCGCAGTCCTGGGAACCTCAATAATGAGATTGGATTGCCGTTGAGCATCTTGCGCCTTACGGAAGCGCATGAGCGCGCAGTCTTGGAGATGGGCTTTTACATCCCAGGTGAGATCGCACTTCTGTGTGACATCGCAAAACCGCAGATTGGGGTGGTGACCAACATAAGTCATGTTCATCTCGAACGAGCAGGGAGCATGGACGCAATCGTGCGCGGGAAAGGCGAACTGGTCGCAGCGCTGCCGCCGGCGCCAGAGGGTATTGCCATCCTGAATTATGACGATCCCCTTGTGCGAGAACTGGCTGAGCGCGCTCAGGCACGGGTTTTTTATTACGGCATCTCCCCCGAGGCTGACCTCTGGGCAAGTGATGTGGAGGGCCTGGGATTGGAAGGGCTGCGCTGTGTGGTTCACCATGGCGAAGATACCGTTCATTGCCGTGTGCCGTTACTCGGGCGCCACTCGGTTCACACCATTTTGAGAGCCGCCTCGGTTGGGATTGTCGAAGGATTAAGTTGGAGTGAAATTATCGGTGGTCTGCAGGACACGCACAGTCAATTGCGCTTAGTGGCCGTGCAAACTGCCAGTGGAGCATTGCTGCTGGACGACACTTATAACGCCGCCCCAACATCTGTAATCGCTGCGCTTAATCTGCTTGACGATTTAGACGGGCGGAAGATAGCTGTCTTGGGCGACATGCTTGAACTAGGTGAATTTGAGGAACGTGGGCATCGCATGGTTGGAGCTCGAGCAGCCCAGGTGGTGGATTTATTGATCACTGTTGGGGAGCGGGCAAAATGGATCGCAAAAGAGGCGCGCGAAGCTCGGCTTAGTGAAAACCAGGTTGTTGTGCTTGGAAGTGGCGATGATGTCATTGAGTATCTGGATGAGAAAGTCGGAGATGGAGATGTGGTGCTGGTGAAAGGCTCTCATGGGATGCGCCTGGATCGAATCGTAACTGCGCTGGAGGAAATCGAATGACACACGCAGCCAGCGCTTTGGCGCTTGGAGGAATTACGTTCCTGTTGGTAGTGATTTGGGGTGGACCGCTGATCCGTATTATGCGTGCGCTAAAGATTGGAGAGCAAATCTCTATTGAGGGTCCCCAGCGGCATACCATGAAGTTTGGCACTCCGACGATGGGTGGGTGGTTGTTCATTATCCCGGTGCTCTTGATCACCGGTGTTCTAAACTTGGTGTCCATCGTGAGTGAGCTGAATGTCTTCGGCAACTCGATACTCTTGCCGATGATAACGCTTCTGCTCTTCGCGTTGGTGGGCGCCTGGGATGATTGGCTTGGGATCAAGAGGCCCCGAGGTGTCGGAGGGATGCGGGCGCGCTGGAAGTTCTTACTGCAAGGCGTTATCGCACTCGGGGCCTCTTTGATCTTGAAGTATGGGTTGAAGCCACCGGAGATGATTCTGCCAAATTACCCGGAAGTTATCGAACTGGGGATCTGGTACGTACCCATCGCAATGTTCATCATCATCGGTACTAGTAACGCTGTTAATTTAACCGATGGATTGGATGGATTAGCGGGATTGATCGCCGCAATGGCATTTGCTGCTTATGGCGCGGTCGCTGCACTCCAAGGACAGATATTCCTGGTGCGCTTCTGCTTCACGATGGTAGGCGCCATTTTCGCCTTCCTTTGGTACAACGCCTACCCTGCGGAACTTTTCATGGGTGATACAGGATCGTTAGCGCTAGGTGCCTCGCTCGCAATTGTTGCTCTCATGACCGGTCATTGGGCTCTATTGCCGGTTATTGCAATTATCCCATTCAGCGTGACCTTGAGCGTGATCGTCCAGGTGGCGTATTTCAAGATTACAAAAGGTCGTCGGTTATTCAAGATGGCTCCTTTGCACTACCATTTTGAATTGAGTGGCTGGAGCGAAACCCAGATTGTGCAGCGCTTCTGGTTGGTCGCGCTGCTCGCTGGCATGTTCGGAGTGGCTTTGGCGCTCATCTAACATCTAAGGAGGGTGTTGTTATGGAAATCGGAATGCTGTGGTTCGACGATGGTAAGAGTTCAATGAAGGAGAAGGTGAGCCAGGCGGTTAACTTCTACCAGGGTAAATTCGGCGAGACTCCTACCCATTGCCTGGTACACCCCTCCACATTAGATGGAGACCGGGAAGGGCTGATCTCCGGTGTAAAGGTCAGGAAGGCTCGCAATGTTATGCCAAACCACTATTGGATTGGCGTAGAGGATGCTTCCAAGAAATCACGCAGGAAGAAAAAGGTGAAGCAGAGCGAGCCGCTGGTCCAAGAAATTGCTGCATGAAATGTCGGAATACATACCGGGAAGACCGTTGTGAGAGATTGGTCAGAGAAGCGTGTTGTCATCATCGGACTCGCTCGACAGGGAAAAGCCTTAGCGCAATTCCTGTCGCAGAAAGGCGTTGAAGTCGTCGTGAGTGATCAGAAGAGCGCCGATCAGCTTGGAACGGCCATTGAAGAGCTGGTGGCATATGAGCTGACGTACCAATTTGGCAGTCATCCAATTTCCCTGCTCGAGGGGACGGATGTTCTTTTCCTGTCAGGTGGTGTTCCCACCGATTTACCAATTGCAGTCGAGGCTCGCGAGCGAGGGATTGAGTTGGCCAACGACACGCAGTTATTCCTGGAGGCATGCTGTGCGCCGGTTATCGGAATTACTGGTTCTGCAGGAAAGACGACGACCACATCATTGGTTGGCCGCATGGCAGAAATCGCTTTCAAGGGTTCGGAGAGGCGCGTGTGGGTAGGCGGCAACATCGGTCGTCCGTTGCTGAACGATCTGGATGAGATCAAACCTAATGACCTCGTTATCATGGAACTTTCCTCGTTCCAGCTGGAACTCATGACCCTTAGTCCAACCATCGCCGCGGTTCTTAATCTGACACCCGATCATCTCGATCGGCATGGATCCATGGAAGTATATGCCGCAGCGAAGAAGCGCATTCTCACTAATCAATTAAAAGATGATATTGCAGTGATTCGTCATGATGACCCGCTCACCTGGGAAATGCGCAGTTTGGTTCAGGGAAGGCTGATTGCTTTCGGCTGGGAACAACCCACCGAAGAGGAAGAATCTGCCTATGAACGAGATGGGGTTCTTCGCCTGAGGTCCGGAGATGTGGAGCATGAGATCTGTAGCGTGGAAGAGGTTGCTCTTCGGGGCAAGCATAATCTTATGAATCTTCTCGCTGCAAGCGCTCTTGCTTCAGCGGCCGGGCTACCGATCGAGGCGATGACGGAAACGGCTCGCAATTTTCAAGGGATACCACATCGATTGGAATTTGTAAGACGGGTGCGAGGGGCTGAATGGTACAACGATTCGATCGCAACAACCCCCGATCGCGCCTTGGCAGCCATTCGGGCATTCGAAGAACCAATGGTTCTGCTGGCAGGTGGACAGGATAAAGATCTCCCCTGGGAGACATTCGCTCACGAGGTTGTCCGCCGAGTGGACCATCTGATCTTATTTGGAGAGGCAGCACAAAAGATTGAACGTTATATCAAAGAGGCGGTAAAGGACGCTTTCAAGCCGACCCTGATTGTTTGCGAAAATCTTGCGGATGCAGTTCAGGCGGCAGTAGAGGTTGCTGAAGAGGGGGATGTGGTTGTGCTTTCGCCTGGTGGGACAAGTTTTGACGAGTTCTCGAATTATGAACTGCGCGGAGAAAGATTCCGCGCTTTGGTGGAGGAATTGTGATCCAAGCACCATCTGCCGATTCTAGATTCACGCAGCGGCGTTTTCAGCTTGTTTTCGATCCGTGGCTCCTAATCATCACGGGCATCATGATCGCGCTGGGTCTGGTGATGGTGTACTCGGCGAGCTGGGATGTATCTTGGCGACTTTTTGGGGACAACAATTACTTATTCAATCGTCAACTCCTGCACTTACTCGTCGGCCTGGTTGCGATGGTGGTGGCTGCCTTTTTTCCTCTGGATTGGCTGCGAAGAATTGCGCTGCCTCTGATCGCCGGAACGATTTTGATCCTTGTTGCTGTGTTGGTTATCAACTACGGCGGGGAGTATAAACGTGCCTTTCTTGGTGCCTCGGTACAGCCCTCGGAGATGGCGAAGCTGGCGCTCGTTATCTACCTGGCGGTCTGGATGGAATCCAAAGGGGACCGCTTAAGCGAAATGGGCTATGGCTTTTGGCCCATGATCATCATCGTCGGCATAGTCGGTGGTTTGATCGTCGCGCAGCCCGATTTGAGCGCAGGACTGACAATTGGCCTGGTCGCTCTGACGATGTTCTACCTGGCCGGAGCACGGACGTTACAGACTTTAGGGCTCGCTCTGGGCGGCGGGTTGGTTGGTTATTTGCTTGTCCGACTTCACTCGACTGGCGCCCAGCGCTGGTTACAGTTCAAAGAAGGGTTAGTGGACATTGAAAAAGCGCATTATCACGTCCAGCAATCCCTGCAGTCGTTCTACTCCGGCGGCATACTCGGTCGAGGGTTAGGGGCAAGTCGCGGGAAGTTCGGTTTTCTGCCAGCACCGCATACTGACAGTGTTTATGCGGTCATTGGCGAGGAACTTGGTTTGATAGGCGCGTTGTTTATATTGGCACTTTTTTGCGTTTTCATGTGGCGAGGCTTCCGGGTCGCGGTCGGCACGCAGGATCGGCTGGGCTTGCTCCTCGCCAGCGGGATTACTTTTTGGATTGGAGCGGAGGCTCTAATCAACATGTCGGTTCTGCTAGGTTTGCTGCCGTTTGCGGGCAACGCTTTACCATTCTTCAGCTACGGCGGCTCCAGCCTGGTCACGGTATTAACCGGAGTGGGCTTTGTTCTAAATGTATCTCGGATGGAGAGAGCTGAAACCAAGAAGCGAGGCTATGTTGCGACTTTTAGTGTCAGCCGGAGGGACGGGGGGCGGCGTGTATCCCGCCTTGGCCGTGATCGCCGAGCTCAGCGAGAAAGCTGAAGTGCTCTGGGTTGGAGGGCAGGGAGGCATGGAAGCAGCGCTCGTTAAACGGGCGGGTGTCCCGTTTGAATCGATCCCAGCAGCAGGGCTGCATGGGGTAGGTTTACGCTCTCTGCCTGTTAATGCGTCCCGGTTGCTCCAGGGTATCCCCGCAGCGAAGCGGATCATCCGCCGCTTCCAGCCCGATGTGCTCTTTTTTACCGGTGGTTATGTGGGAGTGCCGGTGGCGCTTGCGGGTCAACGCCTACCCCAGGCGGTGTTTGTCCCGGACATCGAACCGGCGCTGGCCTTGAGGATGATCAGTCACTTTGCCAAGGTGATCAACGTTTCCACGGCAGCCTCTGAACGCTTCTATTCCGGGCGAAAGCGGGTCGTCGTGACGGGTTATCCGACACAGACAGACTTTGTTGTGAGGGGCAAAGCCGAAGCGAGGCGGGTCTTCGGTTTGGATGAAGGTACACAGACCTTATTGATCTTTGGCGGCAGCCGTGGGGCGCGCTCAATCAATGAGGCTGTATGGGAGGTCCTGCCTGAATTACTCGAGATCGCACAGATCGTGCATATCACAGGGGACCTCGATTGGCCGAGAGTACCGTCTGTGATCGAGAAGCTTAACGCGAGGTATGCGAGCCGGTATTATCCGCATCCATATTTGCATGAGGGGATGGATCAAGCGTTAGGGGCCGCGGATTTGGTTGTCTCACGCGCAGGCGCGGCGACGATTGGGGAGTACCCGCTCTTCGGGTTGCCGGCGGTGCTCGTCCCGTACCCGCATGCATGGCGATATCAAGAGGTGAATGCTTCTTATCTCGAGGATAACGGCGGAGCAATCATGCTCCGTGATGAAGATCTCCGCAGGACTCTGCTGCCGACGGTCCGCGAACTCATGTTGGATCACTCTCGGATAAAAGCGATGGGGGTCGCCATGCGAAGAATGTCAAAACCGGGCGCAGCAAAGCGGATTGCAGTCGAGATTGAACGCCTGGCGATGAAGAGGGGGCGGGACGCGTGATTAGCATTGTTGTCCTTTTCGGGATTTTGATTTCGCTCTTCGCCATCATTGGCGCAGTTCGCGGCTGGGCAAAGGAGCTGCTCGTAACAAGCGCCATCATCCTTGCGCTCTTCATCATCCAGATTCTGGAAACCCATATTCGACCCTATTACACGGCATTAGTGATGCAGCCGCTGGGGACGCAATTCATCATTCGGGCCGGTTTCCTGGGGTTGATGGCATTCTTCGGTTATCAGACACCGCACATTCGCGCCCTGCAGCCAAAGCTGGTGCGCGAGCGGTTCCAGGATGTCCTTCTGGGACTCGCTTTAGGAGCATTAAACGGGTATCTGCTTTTTGGATCGATCTGGTTCTTCCTGCACGATTTAAATTACCCGACGGCATGGATTCAAATGCCTCCAGCAGGGTCAGAACTATATGAGCAGATTTTCAACATCGTCGCTTACCTACCTCCGGTGATTTTGCCAATTCCACAGCTCTATTTCGCAGTGGGGGTTGTGTTCGTCTTTATCATCGTGGTGTTCGTATGAGTCAAAAGGTGCATTTGGTTGGGATTGGCGGCGCCGGGATCTCGGCTGTAGCAAAGGTGCTTCATGGACGAGGGGATGAGGTGACGGGTTCAGATAAAGCTCGATCCATATATGCCGATGCGCTTGAAAAGGAAGGCATAAGGATCGCGTACGGCCACCGCGCCGAGAACGTAGTCGGGGCGTCGCTGGTCGTCGCTTCATCCGCTATTCCGGAGGGCAATGTTGAACTCGTTCACGCTATGGAGCTGGGCATTCCGGTTCTCCGGCGGGATGTCTTCCTCCGGGAATTAACCGCCGAAAGTGAGACCATCGCCATAGCAGGGACACACGGAAAAACAACGACTACGGCTTTGATCGCCTGGCTTCTGGTGCAGGCAGGTCAGGATCCTACTTTCATGGTGGGCGGGATGGTGACTGATTTCAAATCAAACGCACGGGTCGGTCAGGGGCCACACTTTGTGATTGAAGCGGATGAATATGATCGGGCTTTCTTGGGTTTGCAGCCTAAAGTGGCTGTGGTAACGAATGTGGAGCACGACCATCCGGATTGTTATCCCACCGCAGCAGACTTTCACGCTGCATTTCAATCCTTTGTGGACCAGGTTGAAGATTGTCTTTTTGTTTGTGGGGATGACGAAGGCGCCAAGAGCCTAAAACCAGGATCTGCTCGGAAAGTAACGTACGGTCTTTCCAAGGATGTTGATTGGCGGGCAGAGGAGATTCGTTCGAATCCCGCTGGCGGCTCTGACTTCCTCGTCGTTAAAAATGGAGAGACATTAGGTTTAACCCGGACGCGCCTACCTGGCGAGCACAATGTGAGGAACACTCTGGCTGCCTTGGCAGTCGTAGATTGCCTTGGTGTGGCGTTCAAGAGGGCGAATGAGGCACTGACGGAATTTCATGGGGTAGAGCGACGCTTTGAAATTCTAGGCGAGGCGAAAGGCGTAATGGTTGTTGACGATTATGCTCATCATCCGACTGAAATTCGAGCCACGCTGAAGGCAGCCCGGGGGCGTTTCCCGAAACAAGAAGTGTGGGCGGTTTTTCAACCTCACACTTATTCCCGCATTCGGACCTTGCTGGATGAATTCGCTAAGGCCTTTGCCGATGCGGATCGAGTGCTTGTCTTGGAGGTCTTTGCAGCCCGGGAAGCAGAGGATCCTGCTCTCTCTGGGAAAGTTATCGCGGAAAGTATTGATCACGGGGATGTCCGTTTTATCCCGGAGCTGACTGGAGCAGCGCAGGTGCTTTTTGATGAGGTTCGAGAAGAATCTGTTGTGATCACACTTAGCGCTGGAGATGGGAATCAGGTCGGCCGATTGCTATTGGAAAAACTAAAGGCAAGCGAGGGAGATGACAAACATGGCCAATAAGAAAAAGGGCGTCTTTGAAGCCGATAGAAGGATGGAGCTCCGCATGCGTTTGGCCGCGAAAAAAGCTGCACAACTTGCATTCGCTGGACCACAGGAGAACCTTCCGCTAGAGATTCCGGAGCTTGAGCTCTTGAATCGGATCATTGATAGGGTGCGCCATTTGTGATGGACATTGTCATCTCGCCTGAGACTGCACTCAGGCTGCGTGAGCTTTTTGGTGATCGGTTGGGCGAATCCGTGCCGATGGCTCCATACACCTCCGCACGCATTGGAGGTCATGCGGACTTCCTGCTGGAGGTTCGCTCAGCGGGTGATTTGGCAGATGTTACGCGCCAGTTATGGAACGAGAACGTTCCATTCAGAATCCTGGGGGGCGGCTCAAACATTCTGGTCTCCGACCGAGGGGTGCGCGAGGTGGTGGTCTTGAATCGTGCACGCAAGATCCACTTCTTCCAGGAAGAGGAGGCGCGGCTCGTAAAAGCCGAGTCGGGCGCTGTGTTAGGGACGATCGCAAGGCTCGCAGGAGATCGTGGTTGGTCCGGGTTGGAATGGGGTGCGACCGTGCCTGGAACGGTAGGGGGAGCAGTTGTTGGAAACGCAGGTGCCTATGGTGGAGACATGGCCAGCGTGTTGAAGATGGCAGAAATCTTGCAACAAGATGGATGTGTGGAGGAATGGCCGTTAGAACGTCTGGAATACGGCTATCGCGACAGTTTTTTGAAGCGCAATCCAGGTTCTGTCGTTCTGTCGACGGTTCTGGGGTTGTCATCCTCCACCGTGGATGCCTGTAAAGCAAAGATGGGCGAGTATTTGCAGCAGCGCGGACAATCGCAGCCATCAGGTGCGAGTATGGGTTCGATGTTTAGAAACCCTCCTGATGACTTCGCCGGTCGATTGATCGATGCTGTTGGATTGAAGGGTTTCAGGCAGGGAGCTGTTTCGATTAGTCAAAAGCATGCCAATTTCTTCATGAATGAAGGCGAGGGCAGTGCAGATCAGGTATGGATGTTGATTCAAAGCGCACGCGAGAAAGTCATGGAAAAGTTCGGGGTTTCACTTGAACTCGAGATTGAGCTCATTGGCGAGTGGCCGGAGAATGAAGCCGCTCTTTCCAGACGAGGGAAAGGGTCTTCGTGAGTAAAAAGCTGCGCTTGGGCGTTCTCTTTGGTGGTCGATCCGGGGAGCATGAAGTGTCCCTCATGTCGGCGCGTTCGGTGGTCGATGCTCTGGATAAGACGAAGTTCGAGGTGATTGAGATCGGAATCTCGAAAGCAGGACACTGGCTGTATGGAGATGGTGCACTCCGGACCTTTGAGGCCGGCGAGTATGAATCCTTACATCCAGTTATGTTGATCCCAGAACCCGAGAGGGCCGCACTTTTCCGCCAGGAAATTGGCGAACCTCTATCAATACTTAAAGAATTGGACGTGATATTTCCAGTGCTGCACGGGACTTTCGGTGAGGACGGGACGATGCAGGGTCTGTTTGAGCTTGCAGAACTTCCCTATGTCGGGGCGGGAGTGCTTGCATCCTCGGTCGCGATGGATAAAGGGTTGTTCAAGGACATCATGCGGGCTCAGGCTATACCGGTGGTAGATTGGATCGTTCTTGAGGCTTCAGAACTGCAAGGGGACCTCGATGCGGCGCTTGAAAAAGCGGAGCGTTTGGGGGATTACCCGCTCTTTACTAAACCTGCCAACATGGGATCTTCCGTGGGAATTACGCGCTGCATGGAACGCTCAACGCTGATTGAGGGAATCATGGAGGCAGCGCAGTACGATCGAAGGATCCTTGTGGAGTGGGGGCTGGATGCTCGAGAAATCGAAGTGAGCGTGCTCGGAAATGAGGAAGTTATAGCCTCGGTTCCGGGTGAGGTTGTCCCAAGTGATGATTTCTATTCTTACAAGGCAAAGTACATCGATGATGATTCTGAATTGATAATCCCGGCCGAGATTGACGAGGAGACAGCGAAGAAAGCGCAGCAGCTGGCAATTAAGGCATACCGAGCAATCGATGGCGCGGGAATGGCACGTGTTGACTTTCTGCTCGATAAGGCAACGGGAGATCTGTACCTGAATGAAATCAACACCATCCCCGGATTCACGAAAATCAGTATGTATCCGAAGCTGTGGGAAGCGAGCGCGTTGCCTTATGTAGACCTTCTTGATCGGTTGATTGAGCTGGCATTTATGCGCCACAAACAGAAGAGAGGACTTCTCCGCAGTTATAAGGGAGAAGGAACGCTATGAGCGTCAGCGAGAGAGCATTCGCCATTCCTGAAAACAGGGCGGACCGGGTGCGTGCACGGCGAGTACGGACGATCCGGAAAATTGAACGCGCAGGTCGTTTTAAGAAGACAAAACCGCGCAGGAATAAACGGGCAAGGCGTCGTTATGACATACCCGTAAGCGCAGATGTTGGGGCGGAGATACAACTAACAGGGATTTCCGGGGCACATTTTGGCTCGAGGTTGTTCTCGATTGTGCTCTTGGGTGTCAGCCTTTGGATGATTGCCAGGTTTGTACAAGCACCAACCTATTACACCGGCATGCCTATGATCGTTGGACAGCAGATGCTCAGTTTGGCGCAAGTCCGATCGTTGGCAGGAGTTGAAGGGCAGTCTGCCTTTCTCGTCGACCCAGGGGTCGTTGAAGCCAGGTTAAAGGAGGCAGCTGAAGTGAGTGAGGCAACCGTTACGTTGAAATGGCCAAATCGAGTTGAGATCTTAATTGAGGAACGTCAGCCAACCGTGGAATGGAATGATGGTGGTCGGATATGGTGGCTGAGCGCCGATGGCACCGCGTACATACAACACGGTATCCGGTCAGATCTGGCGCAGGTCACGAGTGCGCAACCGGTTTTGAACTTCGAGGGGGATGCGAACGATCCGGTCATTGCCCCAGGTCTTCTGAGCGCCGTGGATGTTTTATCCAAACACCTGCCAGAGGTCAGTTCATGGCAGTTTGATCCCGACCATGGTCTCGGTTTCATGGATGTGCGCGGATGGCAGGCATACTTCGGCGATGGGGGTGATATGCGCATGAAGGTGCGAATCTATAACACCATAACGGATAAGTTATTTGCGGATAACATCCCGGTAACGATGGTGAGTGTTGAGGATCAACACACGCCGTTTTACGCAATGGAGTAAGGAATTAGGTGGCAACGATTCTCGGTTTAGAAGAGACGATCTTCGTCGGATTAGATATCGGCACGAGCAAAATCTGCATGCTCGTGGGACATTCCACGCCTGATGGAAAGTTGCGAGTGATCGGTGTCGGCGAAGCGCCATCGAAAGGTATGCGCAAAGGGGGCGTCGTTAACTTGGAGTCTTTAGCTCGGGCGATCCGGATTTCAAAGGACAAAGCCGAGCGAACTTCGGGTTACGAGATCACCTCTGCAATGGTCAGTCTCTCTGGGGCTCACGTCTCCTCACTCAATAGCAAGGGTCTGACGGGTGTGACGGGACGGATAATAAGCAGCGATGATGTGAGCAGAGCGATCGAGGCCGCCCGTTCGATTGTGATCCCATACGATCGGGCTATCGTACATGTCATCCCGCGAACGTTCGTCGTCGATGGACAGGATGGAATTAAATCCGCGATTGGCATGCATGGCTACCGTTTAGAAGTGGAAGCCCATATCGTGACCGCTAGCAGCACTGCCCTGCGCAATCTTGAAAAATGTATCGAAGCAGCGGGTATCGATGTTGATGGTTGGGTGCTCGGATCACTCGCATCGGCCGGGGTTACCCTGAGCGAGACCGAACAAGAAATGGGCGTAATGCTCTGCGACATCGGTGCGGGAACCACAGATATCGCACTATATATTGAGGGGGCAGTCTGGCATACCGCGGTCATCCCCGTGGGCGGCGAGCATCTTACAAATGATATTGCCCAAGTTCTGCATTTACCCCATGAGACTGCCGAGTCGGCGAAAAGGCGACACGGTTATGCCCAACCTTCAGGCTTTGATCCCAACCAAGCGTTCGCTGTTCGTCCGTTTGGTGAGGAGAAGTCGATCCGAATTAAATGTAAGGATATGGCGGTGATCATCGAGCCGCGGATCGAGGAATTATTCAGTTTAGTGAGACAGGAAGTGAAACGCAGTGGCTATGATGGGTTGTTGCCGGCAGGAATTGTATTGGCGGGAGGGACAAGCCAACTGCCAGGTATTCGTGATGTCGCCAATGAAATACTTCGTTTACCTGTTCGAATCGCGGAGCCGGAGCGCATGCTTGGTTTAGTCGATCGTTTGCGTTCACCGGCTTACGCGGCCAGCCTGGGATTACTTTATTGGGCGCAGGTGCTGGGAGAGCAGACCGGTATTGATGGCTTTACCTATGCCGGTTTCAGGCTGCCAAGGTTTAGCTTGGAGAAAACAGTAGATTTTTTCAAACGGTTACTACCCGGGTAAATCCCTTGCTCTAGCCTAAAACTCTTAACCGGGCTGGGGTGGATAAGACGACGAAACATTGTTTGAGGAGGAAGAAGATGAAACCAATACCACAGACAGAGTCATTTGCTAGGATAAAAGTCGTTGGAATTGGCGGCGGTGGAAGCAATGCCGTCAACCGCATGATTGAAGAGGGCCTGGCTGGCATAGAGTACATTGCCGTAAATACCGATGCCCAGGCACTCCTTCTTTCGAATGCAACTACCAGAGTTCGCATTGGCGATAAGCTGACTCGCGGACTCGGCGCAGGGGGTAATCCCGAGATAGGCAAGAATGCTGCCGAAGAGTCTGCAGAGGATCTTTACGAAGTCCTCAAAGGCAGTGATATGGTCTTTATCGCCGCGGGGATCGGAGGCGGGACAGGAACTGGTGCTGCACCGATCATCGCCCAGATCGCAAGAGAGATTGGAGCGCTGACCATCGGCGTGGTTACGAGACCTTTCACCTTTGAGGGGGCGAGGCGGGCGCAGGCAGCCGAGTCCGGTATCGAGCAATTGAAGGAAAAAGTCGATACCCTGATCGTTATCCCGAACGATCGTTTGCTGCAGATCGCGGATAAAAAAGCCAGCTTGCATGACGCATTTAAGATTGCCGACGATGTGCTCCACCAGGGTATTCAGGGTATCAGTGAACTGATCACCGTCCCCGGCCTTATCAACCTCGACTTCGCGGATGTGCGCACGATTATGTCCGAAGGAGGAGCAGCTTTGATGGCTGTCGGCAGGGCTTCAGGTGAGGATCGTTCCCGTGTAGCTGCCGAGCAGGCAATTTCAAGTCATCTTTTGGATATCACCATCGATGGCGCACGCGGCATCCTTTTCAATGTTACCGGCGGGCATGATTTGAGCCTGTACGAAGTCAATCAAGCCGCGGCGATCATCAAGGAAACAGCTCACCCAGATGTCAACTTGATCTTCGGCGCAGTCATCGACCCAAGTATGGGCGATGAACTGCGAGTGACCGTAATCGCAACCGGCTTTGAGCGTTCTGGTGGACTCCACCATGCGATGCGCAGGCCGCGCAGTAGAACTGAAGCTCGCGTACGAGAAGGGCAGGCAGCTATCGCCGCCGAAGAATTCCAGCCGCAAGCTTTTGATATGAATGATCTGGACATCCCGGCTTTCTTACGTAGACGTTAAGGTGGGTGGGCTCTCGGCCCGGCCAGTCGGCTCCTACCCCTAAACGCCCTTGAGAACCGTTTGCCGCAAGGTTTATTAAGGGCAGCCATACACACAGACCGTCGCCGGTATCCTCCTCCCGGAAACGGTCTGTTGTGTTTCTTTACAGGGGGGGGGACCAGAGTACCAATAATTTTAAGGTTTAAAGAGTGCTTATAACCTTGTTGTGGTGTTCCTCCCTATGCTAAAATTTACCGCTCTAACCCCAATCGGTTGGGGATGCCAACTTCGTTGCACCTAGATGTGGCGTGGAACAACTGTGCCATAAGCGAGGCGTAAATGCACTGCCCGTATTGTGAGGGAGACAGAACCCGTGTAATCGATACAACGCGTGACTCACGAGGTGGAGTCCGGCGCCGCAGGGAGTGCATAGGGTGCAGCCAGCGCTTCAGTACGTATGAACGAGCTGTTCTTGCGTCCCCGCTCATCGCCAAACAGGATGGAACCCGGGAAGAGTTCAGCCGCGAGAAGCTTTATCAGGGGATCCGGATTGCATGTGCCAAGCGGCCGGTATCGGCAGCAGATATGGAGCGTCTTGTGGGCGAGGTCGAATCGACGCTCCAGGCGATGGGAAAAGCGGAAGTCTCATCTAGAGTCGTTGGTGACATGGTCATCGCCGGATTAAAAGACCTCGATCATGTTGCCTACATTCGGTACGCGATCGTCTACCTCGGTCTTGACGATCTTCAAGCCGTCCGCGATGAAATAGATTTTCTGCTCGAAATGTGATTGTTTCGTGGGTGACCTGCCTTGAGGTTTAAAGTAGCAGGTTTGGTGGTGTTGGTTTTATAGGAGGGAGAGGACGTTGGAAACGGATCAAACAGGAGTAGATGTAGAATTAACTAATGAAATAACAAAAATCCCCTCGCTTCCAGAAGACTTGCGTGCTGTTGAGCTTTCCGATAACGCCCACACGGTCTTAGGTAAGCGGTATATTCGACGCGGGGAAGATGGTCAAGCGAGCGAGACCGTGGAAGAGATGTTCTGGCGGGTTGCCTACAACGTTGCGTTAGTGGAAGAGGAATGGGACGTTGAAGTTGAATCGGTCGCCCGCGATTTCTACGATCTCATCGCCAGTAAGCGTTTTTTTCCAAATTCACCGACATTTACCGGAGCGGGCACACCTTTAGGACAGCTCGCAGCCTGCTTCGTCCTGCCAATTTCTGATGACATGGGACGTGATTCGGAAGGCATTTTCCAGACTCTGCGTGATGCTGCCTTAATTCAGCAGACCGGTGGAGGTAACGGTTTCTCATTCTCAAGATTGCGTCCTAACGGTGACCTGGTCAACTCTTCGAGAGGTGAGGCGACGGGTCCGGTTGGTTTTTTAAGGGTATACGACCGCGCCTTCGATGTTATCGCCCAGGGGGGCACCCGGCGCGGGGCTAATATGGCAGTCTTGAGAATCGACCATCCCGATATCGAATCCTTCATCCATTGCAAGACGGATGAGAATGCGATTACGAATTTCAACATCTCGATCGGTGTTACCGATGCCTTCATGGAGGCTGTTAAAAAAGACGATTGGTGGGAGCTGCGTTTCCCGGACGTATCCTCACCGGAGTATAGCGAGTCCAACAAAACACATCGCGAACTTCTCGAATCGAATCTCGAGTTCGTTGTCTATAAACGGGTTCGCGCACGCGAGCTCTTTAATAAAATTGTTCAGCAAGCCCATCACAATGGGGAACCAGGTGTCCTTTTCCTTGATGCCGCAAATCGGAGCAACCCCGTTCCACATTTGTACGACCTGGAAGCTACAAACCCTTGCGGGGAGCAATGGTTAGGTCCTTATGAAAACTGCTGCCTGGGTTCGATCAACCTTGCAGAACATTTTGGACCTAATCGATCTATCGATTGGTCGAGACTGCGCGAAAGCATCCAACTAGCAACCCGCTTCCTCGATGATGTTGTGAGCGCAAATGCCTACGTTCCAGCAGTTCCGCAGCTTAAAGAAGCGGCTCTGCGAGCACGGCGTATCGGTTTGGGCATTATGGGGCTTGGCGATTTACTGTATCATGTTGGGATTCGCTACGGTTCGGAGGAAGCTCAGGAATTTTCCGGACAGGTTATGGAGTTCATTCGCTTCCACTGTATGTCAACGAGTGTCGAGTTGGCGCGAGATCGCGGTCCATTCCCGGTAATCGAAGGCAGCATCTATGATCCAGACCGGATCACATGGGAGCCGCCAAAGCCGTTGCGTCCTTACTCGCGTGATTACGGGCGGCCGGATGTTGACTGGCAGGATATTCTCGAAGGGATCCAACAAACGGGGATTCGAAATGCTGCCCAGACAACCGTTGCCCCGACGGGGACAATTGCTACGGTCGCTGGATGTGAGGGGTATGGCTGCGAACCGGTCTTTGCCCTCGCGTATTACCGCCATGTCGATGATGGAGGCGATGATCTGCGGCTCACGTACACAAGTCCGATGTTTGATCAAGCGCTTATTGAAGATGGGATTGATGATTTAACCCGAGAAATGATTGTTGAAGCGGTGATGAAACACGGCTCATGCCAGGGAATTGAAGCTGTTCCCGAGGAGATCCGCGATGTGTTAGTCGTCTCGCAGGATATCTCAGCCGACGAGCATGTGCGGATGCAGGCTGCCATGCAGGTGTTCGTCGACAATAGTATGAGTAAGACATGCAACTTCCCTGCGGAAGCCACTGTGGAAGATGTAGCTCAAGCCTACATACTGGCTTGGGAACTCGGCTGTAAAGGCTTGACGGTTTATGTCACAGGCTCACGCCAGAAAGTCGTGCTCGAGACAAGGGGGACGGCAGAGGCGAAATCACCGAAGGAAGGTGCGCCGCGCCAAATCCATCTCTGGCTGGAGGGGAAGAAGCCGCGTGAACAACGCCTCGAGGGCTGTACCTATCAAATAACAACACCTCTTGGAAAAGCATTTGTGACCATCAACGAAAATGGGGGTGGATCCGGACAGCCGTTTGAAATATTTATTACTACTGCAAAAGCTGGATCTGAGACTGCTGCAGTGTCTGAAGCTATCGGGCGATTAATCTCCTACTTGTTGCGGATTGCCTCGCCGGTTCCGCCACGAGACCGGCTTGGAGAAGTGGTTAGACAACTTGCCGGAATCGGAGGCGGGCGACCAACGGGCTTTGGCCCAAACCGAGTCCTTTCGCTGCCAGATGGTTTGGCTCGGGCGCTCGCCGCGTATCTAGAAGAGACGCCGGAAATTATCTCGGGCGATCTCATCCCAGAAGCCTCCCCAGAAAATCAGTTGACGATGCGGATTGGAGATCTCTGCCCAGACTGCGGCGCAGCAGCACTGGTTAATGAAGAGGGATGCCGGAAGTGCTACGCGTGTGGTTTCAGTGAGTGTTGAGAATAGTTTTACTCCTTATAAACGAGGCTAACCGAATATAAAAATCCAGCGCAATGATTGGTTTGACGCTGGATTTTGTACTTGAGCAGCCCGCCCTCGATAGGACCTTCCCCTGATTCAACGTAGAATAGAGTTATGGCCTTTCTCGTCATGTACAATTAATCTTCTCAGTTTCGACGTGATGGAGTCTTGATCGGTGATAATAGAGTCAGGCACTATGTGATGGAGGGATTTGAGTTTTTGCCCTGTCTGCAGGAAAGGAGGAATCGAGATGCAATCCTATCGAAAAGAGCTGTGGTTTAACACCCCAAGCCGCCGCGCGTTGATTAATATAACCCCGGAGGTTGACACCTGCCTGCGTGAGAGTGGGATCCAGGAGGGTCTC
>DAOUDJ010000271.1:0-2636 GCA_034430795.1 Anaerolineales bacterium
TGCAACGAGAGCCATGGTGGATGAGCTCGACGAGAGGATCAGCGAACTTGCCCTCGACCTGCGTCCTTCCCTGCTGGACGACCTCGGTCTGCTCCCGGCCTTGCGATGGTATGTGGAGAGATATTCGCAGCGCGCTGAGGTTGAGGTCGAGATGGATATCATGGGTCTGGAGGATAGGTTACCTCCCGAGATGGAAACAACCCTCTTCCGCGTATTCCAGGAAGCCCTGACCAATGTGGCCAGACATGCCCAGGCGAGCAAGGTGCGACTGCAAATTAACCGGCAGCCAACAGCGGTCATTGTTAACATCGAAGACGATGGCCGCGGTTTTGATGCAGAAGAGTATCAAAGCACCGAAGTTCCCCTGCAAAGTCTAGGGCTGGCTGGAATGAAGGAAAGAATTTCTCTTCTTGGAGGCCATTTGGATATTCGCTCCATACAGGGAGAGGGTACCCGGATCGAGATCGAGATCCCGCTGTAAACCGCATGGCTGAGTTAAAAGGGTCTTTAAGAAGCTGCGCGCACAGATCGAAGGAGAAGGCATGACTCAGGTCACCAATGATCCGTTGGGCAAGAGTAGTTTTTGATGACCAGCAATCAATATCCGGACATAAACAGGTTTCAGAGCACGTGGAGACATTTAACTGCGCCGCGTGCTGACGATCCAGATGAGGCAATCCGCGAACATTTGACGCGGGTTGTTTTACTCATGCAAGGCGGCGCCTTAGCTGTGTTCACCCTGCCGATTGTTGTCGGGTGGATTGCTGGCGCGTTCCCATTAGAAGCCCCCCTGATCATGTTTTCTTTGCTCGCGCCGACAATACTAGGTTTCTGGCTGGTAAATCGCGGATGGTGGCATATCGCTGGATACCTGCCTCCGATCCTGTTTTCTTCTGTAGGGCTGTATTTCAGTTATGAAGTTCCTTTGGGCATGACGCCGATTTTATTCTTCATCCTGGCAAACATGTTGACCGGTATGCTGCTAGGGCTGCGGGTATATTGGCTCATAGTGGGGTTCAATCTTTTGGCCTACTTTGCTCTCGGCGCTATTCGCACTCAAGAGTCTGTTGAAATGATCATTGAGGCCATGATCATTGTTGGTGGGGTTTTCACCGGCATTGCGCTCCTGCAATGGTTTTCGATCAACCAGTTTCGGAAGTCCATTCAGAACTTGCATGCAGAAATAGCTAAGCGCAAACAAGCTGAGCTTGAGAAGGACTTCATGCTGAAGCAAGTGCAGGTGGCGAACGAGCGTTTGCGCGGTCTCAGCCGAGAACTCATCACCTCGCAAGAGGTAGAACGTACGCACCTCGCCGACGCCCTGCATGAAGGGCTGGGGCAGGCGTTGACGGAGATATCCCTGGACCTGGGGATCATCGAACGGGATTTGCGGACTGAGACAGTCCGAGATAGTGGTCAGCGATTATCTGAAGTGCGAGAAATGGCGAATGAACTCGACGAAAGAATCAGCGAGCTTGCCTACGACTTACGACCTTCCATGCTCGACCACCTCGGTCTGCTCCCGACTTTGCGTTGGTTCGCAGACAGGTTTTCACAGCGCACAGATGTTGAAATCACGTTGGATGTCATTGGCTTTGAGGAGAGGGCGCCTCTCGAGATTGAAACTGCCCTCTACCGTGTAATCCAAGAGGCCCTTACGAATGTGGCCAGACACGCCCAGGCGAACGAGGTGCGACTGCGACTAGAACAGCAGTTTAAAGGGGTAACTGTTACCATCGAAGACGATGGCCGCGGCTTTGATGTAGAAGAGCTTCAAACCACCGAGGCTCCCCTGAAGGGTCTAGGGCTGGCTGGAATGAAAGAAAGAATTTCTCTCCTTGGGGGCCGTTTGGATATTCACTCCAAACCGGGAGAGGGTGCCCGAATTGACATCGAGATACCTTTGTAATACGAAGGTGGTTCATGGAAACAATAAAAGTAGTATTAGCTGAGGATCACACCATCGTTCGCCAGGGGCTGCGTTCTCTATTAGATCAACAGGCTGGGATCGAGGTGGTCGCTGAAGCAGAAGACGGCAGGCAGGCAGTGCGCATCGCTGAACAACTGCAGCCGGATGTGGTGTTGATGGATTTCAGCATGCCCGGGCTCAACGGCCTGGAGGCCACCCGACAGATTAAACAGCGAGTCCCTGATGTCAAGGTCCTGATCCTGACCCGGCACGCCAACCGGGAGTACATCGAGAGCATCCTGAGAGCTGGGGCCTCCGGTTATCTGATCAAGAAATCTGCGGCGGATGATCTCATCATCGCCATTAAGTCTGTGGTCCGGGGGGATTCCTTTCTCGACCCATCGATATCTACGACGGTTAAAGAAGGGCTCCTGCAACAATCAGAGGGGGAAACCCAGGTCTATGATGGAAAAATCACCCCGCGGGAGCGCGAGGTGCTGCAGCTTATCGTCGAAGGTCACCCAAATCGTGAAATTGCCTCCATACTGCACATTAGCGTCAAGACGGTGGACAACCACCGCTCCAATCTGATGCAGAAAATCGACGTGCACAGCACGCCCGACTTGACCCAATACGCCATCCGTAAGGGGATCATCAGCCTGGATGACTGACCGTCTGCGCGGTTAGGTCTCAAATCGCTCGCGATTTGTAACAAACGATTCTATGC
>DAOUDJ010000272.1:0-10272 GCA_034430795.1 Anaerolineales bacterium
TTGCTGGCGAGGAGAATCAATCCAACTCTAACCCCCAAACCGATGTCGACACACCACAGGAGAGCGGGGAGAACGAGTAAGAAGAACTCCTCATTTCCAAGAAATGTGAAGAGCTGCATGGCAGGCGTAAGCCAGTCCCCCAGACTTTGCAGCCAATAGATGATGGGGTAACCCCAATCGAGTATCGGAATCATTTAAGTCTCCCTTCTCAAGCGCTGCGCTTGATGATCTGTGCGACGAAGGATCCTGTTTCTCGGAACACTTCCTCTCTTGCCGCGTCGCAGGTGATGATGTGATTGCTGTTTTTGACATGAACCATCCGTTTCTCTGTCGAATCCAGCGAGTCGTAGATATGCTGCATATCGGATGGCGGGATGAAATTGTCATCGAGAGAATGGATCAGGAGCGCCGGGGCGGTAACCTTATTTAACCTGGGGCGCATTTCATCGAGCATGGCGCCAAATTCATAAACGGAACGCAACGGATAGGCGTCATATTGCACACGCAATTTCGCAGCTTCCATGTCATTCCAGACAGGTTGACCCTTGCGGATGGCCGGGAGGAAGGTGTTCAGGACAGGCAGGATTGGATAGAGCTGTTTCAGAAAGGGGATGGGGGGGAGCTGGTAAGGGGTCGAAAGAGTTACGATTCCATCGACCGGCAGCTCCGAGACCATGATGAGGCTTAAGCAACCGCCGGTGGAAAACCCCATCACCACGATCTGGTCGCACCATTCCCTCAATAAATGGTATCCGTCCTCTACAGAGGCGAGCCAGTCGGGCCAGCGGGAGCGGGCTATGTCCTCCAGCTTGGTCCCATGACCAAATAAACGAACGCCGAGAACTGTATGCCCTTGAGATGCTAGACGCGTGCCTAATTCGTGCATCTCCTGTGGAGTTGCGGTGAAGCCATGTGTGAGCAGGCAGCCGACTTTCCCGCCAGGATAGAAAAAAGTCTCAGCGCCAGGCATGGTCATGTTCACGGCGTATCTCCGGTCACACGGCGAACGAAATCGGTTATCGTTGAAAAGACCTTCTCGCGTTCGGCATCACGCGGGAGATTATGTCCGCTGTTTTCAACCCAGACGAGCGTCTTATCCTGCGCACCGAGGGCTGCGTATATCTGCTGGGCGTGGTCTGGGGGTACAGTCAGTTCGCCTGTGGAGTAGATCAACGTTACCGGGCATTCGATGTGCTCCAGCGATGATCTCATCTCGGCGTTTAGGTCGTAGACCTCGGAAATCCCTCTCAGCGGTTGAACAGGGTAGTTAAGGTTGAGCATTTCCGCCTCTTCATCGCGCCAGTCCGAAGGCTCCGATGGCGTGCGGAAGCGCCAGACCTTACTAAGCGGGTGGAGTATGGGGCGCAGCCGCTGGACGAGCGGGGGGAGCTCCCAAGGTGTGGCCATAGCGACGGCACCGGCGAGAGGTGTCTGGGAGGAGAAGTTCAGGGTGAGCGTTCCGCCCAATGAGAGCCCGATTACGACAACCTGGGAACAGGCTCCATCGATCCAGTGATAGCCATCCTCTAGGTTGGCCATCCAATCTTGCCAACGTGCCCGCGTCAGGTCATCGGGGTGTGTAGCGTGACCGAATAGGCGGATACCGAGCGTTGTGAATCCCTGCTTGGCCAGGTGCGCCCCGAGCCAGCGCATCTCCTCCGGCGCGCCTGGAAAACCGTGGACGAGCAGGCAGCCCACCTCACTGCCCGGGAAAAAGAAAGGTTCGCCCCGATCGAGAATCCTGCTCATCCGAGGATCTCCAGGTGGCGGGGTAGAGTGCTCAGGCTCTCGGCGCCAGAATGTGTGACGACGATGTCGTCCTCGATGCGAACACCGCCACGACCCGGCAGGTAGATTCCCGGCTCCACGGTGAAGGTCATACCCGGCGTCAGGACAAGCTCTTCCCCGGCGCGGATATTGGGAGGTTCGTGAGCTTCCAGTCCGATGCCGTGGCCGGTGCGGTGAACGAAATATTCACCGAAACCAGCTGCATCGATGACCTCGCGCGCGGCTTTATCGACCAGACCGCACGGCGTGCCTGGGGAGACCGTTTCTCTTCCGGCGTCATTGGCGAGGGCGACAATCTCGGCGATCTGCATCAACTCGGGATCGATCTCGCCTATGGCGAATGTGCGCGTAATGTCTGAGATATAGCCATTGTGGCGTGCGCCCCAGTCGAGGATGAGCAAGTCACCGGTTTCTAGCAGACGGTCGGTAGGTGTCGCATGAGGCAAGGCGCTGTTGGGACCGCTGGCGACGATGGGGTTGAAGGGCAGATCGGGTTCCGAGCCGGCTTTCAGCAAATGGATCGTCAGTTCCGCTGCCAATTCGCGCTCTGATATGCCGGAGCGTATCTGTGGCAGTGTCTGACGCAGAGCTTGTTCGGCAATACTAATGGCTTGACGCATTGACTCGATCTCGGCTTCATCCTTGTGGATGCGCAGCTCGCGTAGAAAGACTTCAGCGTTTATGAAAGCCCATTCGGGGTTTGCATGTTCTAACAACTGCATTTCAAATGCCCGCATTCGCAGAGGCTCGATGCTAACTTTGGTTGAAAGAGCTTTTAATTTTTCCACGGCTTGTGAGAAAGCAGCTTCACGCGAGGCGTCACTCTCGCCGTAGGTGATGATTTCGCATTCGAAAGAGGATGATTCTGCGCGCCTAAGCTCCAGCTCCGGGACGACGAGCAGCGGTTGACGCCGGGGTGAGAAGAAGCCCACAATCGGTCGTTCCATGAGGTGAAAATCTAAGCCGGAAAGGTAGAAAAAGGTTGGGCTTGGGATCAAGGCGAGCAGCTCTACCTTATGGGCTTTCATGCCCTCTTGGAATTGGGAGTATCGGTTACTAGTCATCACACCCCTCCACACTACATGCGATTATAGGCATGCGTGGCTAGGAGATCAAACAATGTAGTTTATGCTGTGGGCAGCCGGAACAGGTGAAGTGATGGTGCTGAAGATGCAGAATCGTTTGTTGAAATGGGGGGGCGAAACACTTTCCCTAATACGCTTCAGATATTTTTTCCAATCGCTCTGGGTCGAGAAGTTTTATTGTCGCCCTTGAAAGCTCCAACAATCCTTCTTCCTGAAATTGATACATCACCCTGCATACTACTTGTGGGGTCGAGGAGATCATCGCCGCGATTTGATCAAGTGTAAGATCCCGCTCAGCAAGCGGGTCATCTTCGTCGTGGAACCGATTTAAGATTAGCTGAGATAAACGGGCTGCCACAGGCTGGAAAGCCAATCCATAGATAATCTCTCGCGCATGGCGCATGATGCCAACTAATCTGCATGTAACTTCCCATAGCGCATCCGGATTTCTTTGGATTACGGTGAGGATGTCATCCTTGGGCCAGAGACGGATTTTTGTATCTCCGATCGCGTAGAGGGAGGCGGGCATTGGTTTGCCGTCGAAAATGGGGTGAGCCCAAAAATCTTCCCCTGGCTTGATCGTAAATAATATTCGTTCTTTACCCCCCGGTGATATTAAAGCCCAGCAAATTTCCCCACTTTCTACGAAAAGAACCTTTGGCCAATCATCCCCTTGATGGCATAGATACTCCCCGGCCCGCAGCGTTCGGGGAATTGAGCTTTGGGCGAGGAGTTCCAGGTCTTCTTGCTTTACTTTGCTGAAAACTTCATTCTTGGCCAATGCCGCCAATAACGCTTCCATTTCATCTTCCTCACCATAATCTTAATTGGTTATTTGGAGATAATGACTTGGGCTCGGTATTCATGAACAGCCCTGCTGAACAACTCGGACTTAACCATGAGTAAATACATTTGAGAAATTTGTCACTATACTGAAGCTATCCAAATGGCCCACTGGGTACTCTTAAGTGATGGTTGTTTTCGTGCTCTCTTGCCCAACACCAGTGATAAGGAGAAGAAAATGCAGCATCCGTCAGAAAAAGTTAGACTTACAGTTACTATCGTTCTGGTTGTTTTTGCCCTCGTCAACATAATAGCAACACCTTTGATTGTCAAGACGATCCTGCCGGAAATCATCGATGGTCAATTCGCAAAATATGAGAAGATGTCGAATTCCGATGATCCTGAACTGGTCAAAAAAGCACCGCTGATCGTCGATACCCCCTACCTCGTCAGCTTCTTCTATCCACTCTGGATGGCGCTGGCGATGTTCGGCGGCGTGGTAGCCCTGGTAATCGCCAAGCCTTTCAACAGAGGCGAACTTTGGGCAAAGGGGGCGGCTCTAATGGCCATGGCCATGCCCTCGATAGCCGGGGCGTATATGCTCATTCCGTGGATAAACTTTATTGGCTTCGGCAAAGGCGCGCCTTACCCGCTGGTCATCGCTCTGCTCGGATTGATCCCCTACTTCTGGATATTGCTCGCAGAAAAAGTTGACGGGATGACCAAGCTGGCTTATTTCCTGGTATTCATGGCTCTAGGAATTGCTGGCGCGCACAGTTTCACGAACGGTCACGCATCCTTCAGACTACAGTGGATGATGCCTCAGCGCCCGTTATGGCCGCCAACGACATGGGTTCTCTGGCTCTCAACCCAGTTTATGTGGTTGGGGACCATTGCCATCCTCTTGTCGATATTCTACACAGGTGTTCGCAAGAAGGCTGGTTTCTACCTGGGTTTGATCGGCGGCATCACGGTTACGATAGCGAACTTCTGGACCCACTTCGTGCGCGGTACAACCAGCGACTATTTAGTGGGTGGATCTCTGGGTTTGGCAGTAGTCGTTTTCCTGATGATCCCCGCGTTCAAGGAGCGGCTGTACGACGAAGCGTAACTACGCATAATCAACAGGAGAGTAGTCTGCCGTCCATCTATTTGGTGAAGGCTAAGAGAGAAGAAAATGAGGTGCTGCTTCCAGATATGAAGCAGCACCTTTCTCATTAAGACTGGGTCCAACAGCGCGTCTCCGGCATCGTAAAGGAACAAGCCTATAGAAACATCGGTATATAGAAAGGTGAGGTTTGCTAACGGGGGCTCTGCTATAAATCTTCTACGGATAGGATTCCCGGCAATGGTTTTACTTCAGCTTGACATCCGTGTTCCGTGAAGCGCCCCCATCCGTCACGGGTTCCAGAAAGTAGGGGTGTGACTGCGTCAAGGTTTAAGGGCGATGATAACCCAAACTTTCCCGTCCGCGCGGAGGGAGACATCCATAACTTGGAAACCCCGAAATTCCATTCGCAGCTCTTCTTCAGAGAATATATGGTGGGGCAATCCTGCTTCTGGTCCCGTCAACGGAACGATTGTGCCTGGCTCGACCTCCACAAATTCCTCATCATCCTTCCTCGCAGCCACTGAGATAAATGCCACCCCGCCCGATGAAAGGACCCTGCGGATTTCTCGTATCGCCAATCGGATAGCGGCTATCCGCGCATGATGGATCACCTGAGTCGAGAACACCCCCGAAAAACTACACTCGCGAAAAGGGAGGGGGTGCCGAAAATCTGAGAGCACGATGCGACTTTCAAGCCCCTGCTCGCGAAGCCATCCCTGGGTCATACCTAGGCCAGTGGGAGAGATATCAAGACCGGTGGTCTTGAAGTTCTCCTTAGCGAGATGAACTGTATGCCTTCCACTGCCGCAACCCAGATCTAAAATCTCAGAGCAGCCATGCTCAATGAATAAATCCACTACTTCATTGAATCGAGGGAATGGTTCAGGGAATACTCGCCCGTTTTTCTTATATATTTTTTCCCAGGGATGTTCTTCCGCACTCATGATGATCTTCTCGACCGGTGAAGGAGGCCAAGAAAGAAAACGAAAGCGGATACTCGAGCGGCATCCAACCCCGTTCCGTACGCGGATGAAGGTGCTCCCGAATTTCCCGAATACTCACACATCGGATGCCTCGAAGGTATGTGCGCCCATTATGTAATAAACGCCTAATCCTAAAGCTGAGATGGCACTGCCAACGATAAAGGGCAATGGGAATCCGCGCTGCCAGAGCAACCCCCCCAATAAAGGGGCGGGTATGGTGACCAGGCCACGAATGAGGTAATAGAATCCGATCGCGCGGCCCCGATGGGATTCTTCTGCCAGATCGACAATGAGCGCTTTGCGAGCTGGCTCCCCGAGTTCACGCAGCCCGGCGGCGATGAATGCTACGATCAACCAGCCTGCGGGCAGAACGACCAGGATTATGGGGAACAGGGCAAACAGGGCGAAGGTCAGGAGGATAAAGGGGCGGCGACCGAAACGATCCGCAAGATGGGCCGCCGGAAGGTAACCGGCTATGGCTGTTAGCATTTGAACGGAGGTGAGGGCGCCAAAAGCAACCGGGGACATCCCGCGAACGTTGATGACCAGGAGCACGACATACACAGCGGTCAGGCTTGATCCGAATCGCGCTAAGCAATCAGCCAGGAGCAACCGACGAAGAGCGCCGGGCATCCTGCGCCAAATAGTGGCGACGCCCTCTCCTTTCAAGTTTTGGCGGCGAGGTTTTTCACGGTAGAAATGAGATTGCAGGTAGATCGCGGCGAGAGCGAACAGGAGTGAAACGAGGAAGCCAATGTGCATCCCGGAGACCATTCCCCAACGGGACAGCAGATATCCCCCGAGCGGGGGGGCTATTACGATTGGGATGCGCTTCCAAATGGATTGGACACTGAAGCCCATCGCCCTTTGATCTCGACCGAGGCTGTCCCCGATGAGCGCGAAAATCGCCGGCTGAGACATGCTGCTCCAGGCGAGGACGAGCAAGGTGCCCAGTATCACGATCTCCCAACTCCGGGTCAGGAGGTACACGAGGTACCCCATGGCTGCGATCAGGTTGAAAAGGACGAGATCTCGTTTCCTCCCGAACCGATCGGCTAGCCAGCCGCCTGGATATTGATAGGCAGTGTGGACCACGCGGTTGAAGGAGCCATAGGCACCAATGGCCAAGGCGCTTGCTCCCAGGATCTCGAGGTACTTGGGCATAAAGCGGACCCAAAGTTCCTCGCCCATCCCAATAACCAGCAAGGCGCCCAACAGCACGACGATGTTGTGCTCCAAGGCAAGGTAATCTCGAAGGGTTTTTCTGTGTGGTTTATCTTGCATCAAGATGCATCCCCAAAGTTCTGATGGGGCGGCGTTCAGTGGATGAGGAATGCCGCAAGATCATTAGACGATTATCTTGAAAGCGAGAAAGTAGAAGGCCTCTTGATCGCTAATCTATCGGCTACCTTTTACACGGCAACGGAGTCCCCCCATTAGGACCATGGAAAGTGGGACAGGCAGCGATGGATTAGGTGGAATCATTTTTCAATTCATCTAAAAGCTGCATTACAGTGCTCGCCCTGTCCGTTGGTACAAACAGATGATCGTGATAAAAAGCCGAGATGGTATTCACACTAATCCCTGCCCCAGCGAGTTTGCTTGTTATGGTAGCGAGAAACCCGACAGCTTCCAAGCTCGAATGGATATTGAGAGTTATCATTCGCGAGATAAACTCATAGTCCAAGCCCTCATCGTCAGCGATACTTCTTTCAACAATTAGTGTAATCCCCTCCGCTTCGCGGAACCATCCGATTGGGTGAATACACACTTGACTTAACGTTTTAGGTGAGATGAAACAAAAAACGAACTCCCCCTCGAGAAGCTCTGGATGCATATTTGCAAGAAGTATCTGAAGATTTGTTTCACCGGGCATAGGCACTATCCTACCTGTAGTTTCTACTTGTACGCTGGACTTCAAGACAGCATAAGGGGCCAACAAGAACTTGAGCGTTGTCGATTAAATCCGTCCATCGCTAACTACTTGAGCAAAAAGCTCAAAAGATCGATTAAAAGTTATCTCTACATCATCGGGGAAACAACAAGCCGGTAATTCTCTCATGCGTAGATGATAACTGATGCATTCACAGCAAATGCCTTTTCTGGAGCATGGCTCGTAGGTGCAATTACAAATCGCCAAGTTCTTTTCTTGGTTGCATTCCATATCATCTCCTTACATATCTGTGATCTGCCGCCTCATCCTGGGATTGATGAACGGCACACCCGCGCCTCTCACAATATACCGTCGACTCGTAGCCGATTGACCAAGCCCACTGTCGACGCACTCCGATCCATGGTGTAAATGTGCAGCCCGGGAACACCCGCTTTAAGCAGCTCCGCACACTGGCGATATGCAAACTCAATACCAAATGCGATGAGGGCATCTTTATCACCCTCCTTTAAGGAAGCAAGCCCTTTACGTACTTCTTCCGTAATTGTCGCTCCACACATGCTCGCGAGCATTTCCATCATCTTGATGCTGTAGATGGGCATAATGCCTGGCACGATTGGAACCTCTATGCCAATGCCCCGGCATCGCTCAACGAAGTCGAAGAAGTATCGAGTGTCATAGAAGTAGTTGGTGATGATGTACTCGCCACCCTGATCCACTTTCAGTTTTAAGTATTCCAGATCCTTCTTCCTATCTGGAGCATCGATATGCCCCTCGGGATATGCAGCAACCCCGAGACAGAAATCGTAGCGCTGCTGGATGAACGCGACCAGGTCAGAGGCGTACAGCAGGCTATCAGGATGGGGCTCGAACGATTCATCTCGGGGGGCGTCTCCGCGCACAGCCAAGATGCTCCCTACTCCCATTGCCTGATAGCTGTCCAGAACAGAACCAATCTCTTCCGGCCCCAGCCCAAAGCAGGCAAAATAAGCGAGGACATCCAGTCCTTTCTCGAGTTTAAGTTTCTGGAGAAGTTGACGGGAACCCTCCCGCGTGGATCCCCCAGCCCCGAAGGTAACAGAAACGAAATCAGGATTCAGGGCAACCAATTGGTCGATGGTTTTCTCTAGGGTTTCCGCCCCCTTATCGGATCTGGCCGGAAATAGTTCAAATGAGATTGTCGGTTTTTGGTCCGATTTCCAAAGATCGATCACTTTCATCGTTAATTTTTCTCCAGGGTAATTTGAGTCGCCTGATATACATTAATGAGGGCAGTTGGGAGCACAATGGCTACGAAGGTTGAAGTCCAAAGTGCCCCTTGTGTTTCGCGATGTACAAGTTCTTTGGGGGCGAAATTCTGTGCACTTTGCGTCCACGGACGAGATTTAACGATATCAAAGACCCGTGCATTCTTGTTCGATCCCAGTGAGTGGCTCTGTGCCCAGATTTTCGTTCAACTCCACTTGGTTGGTCTGGTGAGCACATAGCCGTCAGGTTTTGTAATGTTATCAGGAAGTTGGCACTTTGATAGTCTCCCTCGCCCAATACGAAAGTAATCGTTGGCAATTGAACGAAGATGGTGGCTATCTCGTCTCGGCGGAAAGGCTACGACCACATGCTTATTTGGAAATTCCTGATTAATTACCTCAATAGGAGGTTGAAGGTCGGCGTCTGCAGACACGATCAGGGCAGTATCAAAAGAATTGTTAAACGCATCTCTGAGGAGTTCACTAGCTATTCGGACATCCGACATCTTTTCTTGATATTCATCCCATATGTATCTGCATTTATAGCATTGCTTTGTCTTCTTCTGATATCTACCGTAGTGAATGTCAACTCCCCCAAGAGTTTCCATTGCCTGCAAGTATGTTGATTGCCTGCTGATCTTTGCCTTATCTGCTCGAACGCGAGCGGTAAAATATCTCGTTGCAATAAGCGATTGTTTTGGTTTTAAAAGCCTTTTGGATAATGCAGGAAGATCTAGCCATAAATATCGATGCCAACCTCGATCGATGATCCCAAAATATAAATTAAAACCATCAATATAGACAATGACTCTATCCATTGGCTCCCCTTCGTTTCATGGCATGGAACAATATCTTGACTCTAAACATACTACAAGATAATATACTCATAGCCCAGCCAGGGCGAATACCCCTGGCAGTGACGACCTCCTTTTACGAGGGGGTCGTTTCATATCCGCAATAGTGTTCCCCCTTCACGTAAAGTGCGCTGCCATGTGCGATGCTGTATGGGGTCCATGCTTCAGCATAGCAATTCTTTGCCCCCATCAACATTATGCTTCCGTTATACCTCCGTTAGGCAAACGTTATTGGGCAAGACTCCTACGTAGAGCTAGAAAGTGGCCATTCACATCCCAGGGGAACGCTTCGGCATGGTAGAACCTGGCATTCAAGTGGATGATTGCGGTCGGGGGTTTCCATAACCCGAATGTGTCATGAGCGAAACCATTATCTTGACAGTGAATCGGCCTCTCAAGTACAATCCAGACATCCAAGAAGGGCCTGTAGCGCAGCTGGGAGCGCGCATCAATCGCACTGATGAGGTCGCGGGTTCGAATCCCGCCAGGTCCACTCGAGCTTGGGCCCATGGCGCAGCTGGGAGCGCGCC
>DAOUDJ010000273.1:0-28441 GCA_034430795.1 Anaerolineales bacterium
CTGCGCTCATAGTTAGTTTGTCACTCACTTTTACCTGTCCCTCAGGCGGTTGGGCGTTCACCACCAAGGGGACATTTTAACTTTGGTTAAAGGGGACATTACTACTTTGCGCTAGCAATGGGACTAGAGAAGGTTGTCAAAGATAGGTGTTCGTGATAGACTTTTTTTCGTTGCGACGCCTGTACCCAGGCGTTCTTTCCGCTCTCATACAACTTCGCCCGAAGTTGTATGGAGGGCAAACCCGAGGAAAGGAGGACCTCTATGCGCAACTACGAAGTTGCATATATTGTTGACCCCGATGTAGATGAAGAAGGCCTTGATGAACTCGAGGGAAATGTCAAAGGTTGGATTGAGGCTGCCGGTGGCAAGATCGGCGAAATCGACCGTTGGGGAAAGCGTCGACTAGCTTATCCTATCAACAAGAAGAATGAAGGTTTTTACATCTTCATTCAAGCCGAAATGCCAACGGACGCACCCATCGCAGTCGAACGAGATATGAGTTTGAATGAACAACTCGTGCGCTTTATGGTGACGCTCCAAGAGACGACTTAATGCGTTTTCTCGATGATTAACCTACATCATCTGTAGGAGGAAAGCGACATGAGTCGAGGTTTGAACAAGTTGATGCTCATCGGTCACCTAGGGCGTGATCCCGAGATGCGTTATACACCTTCTGGTAGACCGGTTACAACCTTCAGCGTCGCCACTTCGCGTACATGGCACTCCGCCGATGGTGAACGCCATGAGGACACAGAGTGGTTTAATGTTGTGGCGTGGGGGGGACTGGCTGAGATATGTAATCAACATCTTCAAAAGGGTATGCAGGTTTATGTTGAAGGCCGGCTGCAAACCCGGCGTTGGGAAGATGCCGAGGGGAATAAGCATTTCGCGACGGAACTTGTCGCTAAAGAAATGATAATTCTCGGCGAGAAGAAAGAGACCCTGCATACGAGTTTAGACCAGGACGAGGAAGAGAATAGTTTCCCCTTCTAAAGGCCATTGAGTCTAAGTTTGAGAAAAGAATGGAGAGATTGCTTTGACAGAACACGGAAATCAATCGGGAAGAGGCTCGTCAGGCACAAGATCAAGAGGTGGACCGCGTCGACAGTATCGTAGACGCCCTCGACTGTGCAAGTTTTGTGCGGATAAGACCACGCATATTAATTACAAACAACACGAGCTCCTTAAGCGTTATATCAAGGAATCGGGGAAAATCCGCTCCCGCCGTGAGACCGGGAATTGCGCAACGCACCAACGCATGGTTGCCGGTGCGATAAAGAGGGCGCGCCATATGGCCTTGCTTCCCTTCACGGTAGAGAGATTGCGGTAGGGGCAACTTAGATTCGGCAGGTGGGCGGTGGGGAGTCATTCGAACGTCTGCGCTCTCTCGGTCGACTTTCTTGAATTAAATCGTGACTTTGATTGCTTGAGGGTGAATAAATAGGAGCTCACGAAACGCGAAGGAGTTAATGTGGCATGACGAAGAAGCGGGCTCCACAGCTCATAACGAAAAAGCACATGGCTCGTGCAGAGCGAGAACGAATACAAAGCCGCTGGCTCTTGGGAGTTACCATAGTAATAGCTGTAGTGGCACTTGGGATCTTGGGCTATGGCTGGTTTGATAGTTCATATGTGCAACCTAGAAAGACCATCGCGATTGTTAATGGAGATACGATCACGAAGGGCGAGTTTCAAGGACGGGTGCGGATCTTTCAGCGTGAACTTATGAGCCAGTTGAATTCCTATGTGCAAATGGAGCAATTCTTCGCATCCGATCCTCAAACCCTAGCGAGTATCCGTGAACTCCAGAATCAGCTCCGAACGCAACTCGCATATCCGGAAATCATCGGCCAGGATGTGATCGTTTCGATGATCCGCGAGACCTTGGTCCGGCAAGAAGCGGAGAGGCTGGGTATTCACGTTCTAGCGGAGGATGTCGAACGTCAGATCCAACACAACTTCGGCTTCTACCCGGAGGGGACACCTACTCCATTCCCTACATCTACACCTGACGCAACCCGCATGGCGGAGATTGCAGCTGCGGCTGAATCGACTGCAGGCCCATCGCCGACATCCACGCTCCCACAGACTCCTTATCCAACAGGGACTCCGTATGTGCTGGAGGGATATGAAAACGATTACGCGCTATTCCTTGATTCGCTATCAGATTTCGAAGTAAGCGAATCAGACTTCATTGCATATGTCGAGGCACAGCTGCTTGAAGATAAGCTTCGGGAGCAATTTCAGCCAGAGATTGATAAACAGGCCGAGCATGTTCTTGTCCAACACATAATCACCTTCGATGAAGAAATAGCTCAAGAAGTGCTAGAAAAAGTTGAGTCGGGGGATGTTTGGGATGACCTTGTCCTGGAGTATTCGCAGGATCTGAGCTCGCGTGAGTTTAGCGGGGATCTGGGGTGGAATTCTCTGAACGATCTGGTTGCACTCTTTGGCCAAATGGGTATTGCCGCTTTCTCTGCGCCGGTTATGGAAGTTGTCGGACCGATTGAGTCGCGGCAGGGCTGGCATATCTTGCGCGTAATCGATCGGCAGGATCGAGAGATCTCACAAGCTGCCTATCAGGAAGCTGTGGATAATGCTTTCGAGGCTTGGATCGATGATATGAACACGGACGCAGAGATAACCGTCGTCGATGATTGGCAGGATCATCTCCCCCCATCCGGCCCATTGGGTATCTGATCGATACATATTCTTTTAATGAATTCCAAATCAACTCGGGATTCAGAGTAGGCTGGGTCGATCCTAGACTCAGCCTTTTTATTTGAGATAAACACTTGAGTGTGCTCTGGGACGGCGCTATACTGTTCATAGGGAAGAAACACGTGGATATTCAAGGTCTTCTCGATTCTCTGCCAGAAATAACATCTCCTGCTGATCGGGAGATTGTTCAGCGCGCATTCAAGGTCGCAGAAAAAGTTCACCGCAAGCAGAAACGAGCCTCAGGAGAGCCCTATATCAATCACTGCCTTGCAGTGGCTGGCATACTGGCCGACTTAGAGGCGCCGATCCCCGTCATTGTTTCTGGATTGCTCCATGACACAGTCGAGGACACTTCGATCACGCTGGATGACATTACGCGTGATTTCGGCGAAGAAATCCGCATACTCGTCGATGGTGTGACGAAGCTGACCCAACTTCCAAGGGTAAGTCACAGTGGGAAGCGGGCTCAAGACCCACTCGCTTTAAAAGGTGAATTGGCGAAAGAAACCCTACGGAAGACGTTTCTTGCCATGAGTGATGATGTCCGTGTCGTCGTGATCAAATTGGCAGATCGATTGCACAATATGCGTACGCTCTCTCACTTGCCACTGGAGAAGCAAACAAGGATTTCAAAGGAAACACTCGAGATTTTTGCCCCGCTGGCCAGCCGTCTCGGCATCTGGCAAATGAAGTGGGATCTTGAAGATCTGGCGTTTCGCTATACCTTCCCTGGGCAATACAAAGAGATCGCTGCACTCGTTTCCCAGAGACGGGAAGACCGTGAGAAAAAGCTTAGAAAAGTCACGGCTGAATTGAAGCGATACCTCGCTGAGCATGAAATCGAAGCGGAAGTCACCGGGCGACCCAAACATCTCTATTCCATCCATCGGAAGATGGAGCGTAAGGGTGTGCCCATTGACATGGTATATGATGTTCGCGCCGTCCGGGTAGTCGTCGAGAGCGAATCCTCATGTTATTTGGCATTAGGTGTGATTCATAACCACTGGAAGCCTGTGCCGGGCACATTTGATGACTATATCGCCACCCCAAAAGATAACTTCTATCAGTCATTGCATACTGCTGTGATCTATGATGATGGCAAGACCCTTGAAGTACAAATTCGAACGCCTGAAATGCATGAGAATGCAGAATATGGGATCGCGGCACATTGGCGATATAAGGAGGGTCGGTCGCGAGACGATGCATTCGAGCAACGTGTAACTTGGCTCCGCCGCTTAATGGAGTGGCGTCAGGATGTCGATGATGCCAGCGATTTCGTCGCGGCGATGAAATCGGACGTGTTCGATGATCGTGTTTACGTCTTCACACCTAAAGGTGACATCATCGATCTCCCCGCAGACTCAACCCCGATCGACTTTGCCTACCATATTCATACATCCGTTGGCCACCGTTGTCGTGGAGCGAAAGTGAATGGGAAACTTGTATCGCTAGACACGAAACTCCATACCGGCGATGCAGTAGAGATCCTCACCGCAAAGCACGGTGGCCCTAGCCGGGATTGGCTGACCCCGAGCCTGGAAATGGTTAAAAGCCAGCGTGCAAGGAGCAAGATCCGTCAATGGTATCGACGCCAAGACCGCGAGCAGAATGTATCTCACGGGCGGCTGCTTCTTGAACGAGAAATCCGCCGTTTGGGTTTGGATGGAATGGCATACGAGAAGATCGCACGCGATTTGGGCTATTCAAACGTCGATGATCTCCTGATGGTCATCGGATGTGGTGATCTTAATATCAACCGCATCGTCACAAAGTTAATTCCAGAAAAAGATCTTGAACGGGAATTAGAGGTACTGGAAGAGCCGGCAGAATTTCTGGCCGAGTTGGACACGGGCGAGGTGAACATTCTCGGCGTATCCGGCTTGCTGACAAGGCTCGGTCGCTGCTGCAAACCGGCTCCTGGGGACCCGATCGTTGGATATATTACACGTGGACGAGGAGCGACGATCCATAGGCAGGACTGTCCAAATGCGCTGCGGATCAGAGACCGTGAACGACTGATCCAGGTCTCATGGGGTATACCGCACCAGACGTATCCTGTCGCTGTTACGATCCGTGCTTACGATCGAGATGGACTTGTTCGTGATGTCTCCACGCTCGTGGCGAATGAGGGAATAAGTATGTCGGCGATCCAGGTGTCGACAAAGAACAGCCTGGCGGTCTTCGATATGATAATGGGCATCACGGATGTTTCGCAGCTCAGCCGTGTTTTAAACCGGCTGGAAGCTCTTCCGAATGTCCTCGAAGCCCGTCGCATACGTCCGGGCTGAGCCCGCTGATAGCGTGTTATAATTTCGCCTTCAACCACAATTCAGCGATGGATGTGTCTGATGTTTGATCTGCTGACGGACCTGTGGCGTCAAGCGGGAAATTTGAATCTTATTGCGATTTCGCGGCGAGGTAAAGCCGGACGGCGTGAGGAGAATTCGTGAGTATGTCTTTCAATATCCTAAGGCAGGACGGTACATGAAAGAAAAATACAAATCTGAACCCATTTGGCTTGTGTCCGTTTTGCTCGTATTAGTCGGCGCAGTTGATTCCGCTTACCTGGCATTCCTTAAATATACGGGTACGCTGGCCGCATGCTCGGATATTGGTAATTGTGAAGCGGTCAATAACAGCAAGTACGCAGAAATCGGTGGGATTCCGCTCGGCCTCCTAGGCTTACTCGGATATCTCGCAATCCTGGCATTCCTCGTTCTTGAAACACGAATCCCGAGTTGGAAAGATGGCTTGCATTTAGGTGTTTTTGGGTTTACTCTGGCAGGGACGATATATTCAGCGTACCTGACGTATATAGAGATCGCTGTTTTACAAGCCATCTGCCCTTACTGCGTGATCTCGGCGGTCGTGATGTTGCTTCTTTTCGTAATCAGCGTAATTCGCCTGCGCAGACTGGGATAAGAAAATTAATGGAGATTCCAGACGGTGCCTCGAATTCGATGCCATTACATCGATTGTGTCCATCTCGAAGATGGACTTTGTGGAAAAGTATACGTTGAGATTGATCCCGATGAAGGATGCCGGACTTATAGACGTTTAGGTGAATCACTTGATGATGAAGACTGGGATGATGAGAATCTCGAGGAAATCTGGGATGAAGATGAAGATGGCATCTACGCCGAGGATGACGAGCCAGATGATTGGTTGACGGAGGACGATTAGTGGGAAGACACGGTGTTTCATAGAAGACGCGAGTGATATTGTAAAAAAAACCATATTTCTAACTCGGTAAAAAATAAGCGCCTCTAGGGCGCTTTTTGTAGGTGTATGTATGGGAGTATAACGGATTACTTTTCCTCTTTCTTCGTCACAGTTTGAATCTTGTGGTTAAGGGTTCGACTGTAAATATCTTCAAGTTCCTTGCGGGCTTTACTTGTCGTTTTCGCGTTTATCGCCGAGGTTTCCACGGTGTTATCAGGACCATCGATGGCTTGTCGAAGAGCAATTTCCATCGCGGTTGGAAGCGCTTCTTGGGGTTCGTCATCAAGAGCTTCAACCATTTCCGCTGCCTTCATACTCAGGCGTATTTGTCGCTTCTTACTATCTACCTCGAGTACACTCACTTCCACTTTTTCCCCGACTTTAACGAGTTCGCCTGGGTCGGAGACATATTCATCACGCATCTCACTAACATGAACCAATCCCGGTCGTTCAGCCCCTATATCTATGAATGCACCGAATTTTTCAAGCCTAATGACTTCACCGGAGTATGTATTGCCCGGTCGAATATCCTTCCACTTGAGTGCGAGTGGTTTGAGCAGGGTGAGGTCTAGACGATCGGCGTTATGATCGACTCGGAGAACCCAGACGTCAATTTCATCCCCTTGTTTGACGATGTCTTCAACCCGGTTGATCTGCCCTCGCTTCAGTTGCGAGATATGAATTAAACCTTGCTGTTCTATGCCAACATCGACAAAGGCACCGAAGAGTTCGATTTTGGAAATCCGTCCATGAAGTTTCTGGGCTGGCACGAGGTCTTTTAGTGATTTAATGGGTTTTGTTTCTTCTTTTACGGTCACGTATGCACCTTTCTGGGTCTGCATAGGAGCTTGCAGAGCGGACGGATTATACCACGGCAATTTTCTCGCCCGGATCTCGGGATTGGCTTCACCGGTGAATGAGTTATGGCGATGGTCAAGGGTTTAACAGACGCAGCGTCTATGGTTGTGGTGTTTCTTCTCCGATTTCTGGCGCGACACTCCGGCGTGCAACGAGGTACCAGTTAAAAACAGTGTTGAAACGATCACTAGGGTTGTAAAGTGGTCCAACAGTCACGCCTTGTACCTGAGCATCAATACCGTAATTGTAAATGGGGTAATACATGAGGATTGCCGGGACCTGATCTTGGAACCGGTACTGGAAGCTGGCGTATAGTTCAGCGCGTTGCCCTCGATCCGGTGTGGTGCGCGCTAGCTCAATCCAAATGCTGATGTTGCGATCAGAAAAGCTGCTGTAATTCTGCCCTGTTTCTGTTTGCGAGTCGTGCCAAATCGGGTAAGGGTCAGGATCCGGATAACTGCCGAGATCCAACTCAGTAAGGACGGCCTGATAAGCGCGAGGTTGGAGGAAGTCTTCGAAAAGACTATCGGATGAGACAGGGATCAGATCAACTTGGATGGCAATCGCTTCCCAATATCGTTTAACCCATTCGGCGATCTGGGTATGTGCAAAATCTTCAAGGTGGACCAATTCGATGGAGAGGATTTCTTCATCTTTCACGCGTTGATATTCAGGTGTTCCCGGTGAAGCGCCAGCTGGAAGTTCCCAACCCTCCCTCTCAAGAATTTGGGCGGCCTCGTCGGGATCGAACGGAAGAGCTTTGATGCCATCAGCAAAAGCCCAGGTGCCGGGCATGATGGGGCCAATGGGTTGAACTGCTTGCCCCAGGAAGACATTATCGATAATCCATTGGCGGTTTATCGCTATGGCTAACGCTCGTCTCATCGTTTTCTCGGAGAGAAAGTCCTTCTCGGGATTCTGTAGATTTAGAAAGATCAAACCTATGCGCGGGAGTCGTGCGGAGTGAATATTCAGCGAAGGAAGTGATAGAGCTTCGTCTAGGATGCTCTCTCCTATGTGCCCCACACCATTAACCTCGCCATTGTGGTACGCCTCAAGCGCGTCACGATCATTCTCGAAAAGCCTGAATTCGATGCGCTCGAGAAAGGGCCGCTGACCGTAAAATTCATCGAAGGCTACCAGGCTCACGCCTGCGATGAGGTTATCCTCCAAGATATATTGATCCAGGCGGAAGGGTCCAGTTCCGATGGGGTCAAAGTTGAAAGGATGGTCAATGAGATCGCCGGCGCTCACTCCGCGAAGGAGGTGATCAGGAAGTAACCCGACGGTTAAGTAATCTAGAAAGGGCGCAAACGGTTCAGGTAGCTGGAATTGCACGCGCCGATCATCCAGTCGGATGATGTTGACCTGGCTCCAGAGTTCGTGAATATCTTCTGGTCCCGGGTAGTCATCATCCTGAAGTTTGGAATATGTGTAGATGATGTCATCCGCGGTGGCGGGTTCGCCATCGTGCCAGACTGCATCCTCGCGTAATGTGAAAGTGTAAAGCGTCGCATCTGCTGAAATCGCCCAGGATTCCGCCAGATCGGGAACAGGGATACCACGGGAGTCGAAATGTAGGAGCCCATGGTAGATCAACCGGTCGATATCACGGTCCGGCTGATTGGATGAATCGAGGATGGGGTTTAGGCGAATGATCTGACCCACCAGTGCTTCGCTGTGGACACCGCCGGCAACCGGTTGGGCAGGCGTCGTGACCTGGTTAGGTGTCTGACCTATCAACATGACGACCACCAAGGCAAGACCACCTATTGCAATAAGTAATTGCCAGCGGATGTTTCGCATAAAGGGTGGGGTAATTGAAAGCGAAGTAGATCTGAGCGGGGTTATCCGACCAGAATAACGGTTACCAGGGCCAGGATGAAGAAAGTGGCGCTTAGACCGATTGTGATATTAAAGAGCAGGCGTTCAATCCCCCGGCGAACATGGAAGCCAGCACCTCCAAAGTCACCACCGCCACCCAGACCTCCAAGACCAGCTCCGCGGCTCTGCAGAATGATGATCATAATCAGAGCGACGGAGACAATTGACAATACAACGTTGAGATAGAATGCCACGCAAGTTCCTCCTAAGTATCCCGGTCAACCCGAAAGAAAGATGTTTTTCTTAATCAACGGGATGTCCGCTTATGGGATCCCATCCAGTTCTTATGAATGGGGCATGAATTCGTGAGCCGCCGGATTATAGCAGAGGCGCAATGCCCCGACAAGATTGCAGCATAACTTCGAACCGTCCATTAGGACTTTTCTCCGATTGTAGACCGGAGGTACATATCGATGAACGCATCAATCTTTCCGTCAAGAACCGCATTTGCATTTCCGATTTCGAACTCGGTCCGGTGGTCTTTGACCATCTGGTAGGGATGTAGAATATATGAGCGGATTTGATTCCCCCATTCAGCTTTGATGTGATCGCCTTTTATCTGGGCCAGTTCTTCCGCTTGTTCCTGGTGTTGGATGTCTAGCAGACGGGCTCGAAGCACCCGCATTGCGTTTTCCTTATTCTGCGACTGGGACCGCTCGTTCTGACATGTAGCGACGATGCCAGTTGGGATGTGCGTAATCCGCACAGCAGTGTCGTTCTTCTGAACGCTCTGGCCACCTGCACCAGCGGATCGATATGTGTCAACGCGTAAATCCGATTGATTAATCTGCAATTCTTCTGTCGCCTCGACCTGTGGAAGGACTTCCACCAGGGCGAATGAAGTGTGCCGACGGTTCGCAGAATCAAAAGGTGACAACCGCACCAATCGGTGGACTCCTTTCTCTGCTTTGAGGTATCCGTAGGCGAAATTCCCCTCGACAAATATCGTTGTGCTTTTAATGCCCGCTTCTTCACCTTCGCTGGTGTCGAGCAATTCGGTATCATAATTGTGCGCCTCCGCCCAGCGGAGGTACATTCGTTGCAGCATAGAAGCCCAATCCTGTGAATCAGTTCCCCCGGCGCCTGCATGAATGGCAAGAATTGCGTTCTCTTTATCGTACGGACCGGAGAGGAGAGCTTGAGTCTCACGTCGATTAACTTCGTCCTGAAGCTCTGCCAGTTCTTTTTCAAGATCCCCGCGCATATCCTCATCTTCGAGGGCAGCTAGCTCAACAGCGTCTTTGGCTCGCTCTTGGATTGCGTGCCAGCCATCGACAACTCGTTGTAAGCGAGCGAGTCTGCGCATCGTCGTTTTCGCTTTAGCGGGATTATCCCAAAGATTTGGGGCTTCGGCGGCTTTTTGGATTTTCTCTAGCTGGGTTTCGCTTTTAGTGAAGTCAAAGCCGCACCAGGAGATCTTGGATTTGTGTTAGGACTTCATTAAGTTGTGCTTTTATATCTTCCATTATTTAACCTTCTCGTTACAGGAATTTATTCATCATTCGATAACCTTGCCTATATGAATGATCGCATGTTTAGACTGCAGATGATACAGGGTTAAGTATAAGCGCATCGACGAAAGCATGCGGATCGAGGGCCGCGAGATCTTCCAATCTTTCTCCCATGCCGACATAGCGCACTGGAATGCCCAGTGAATCGACGATGGCGAATCCGACCCCACCTTTGGCAGATCCATCTAATTTCGTCAAAATGACCCCATCCAAGGTAATGGTTTCTGCGAAAGCTTGCGCTTGCACCAGCCCATTTTGTCCGGTAGTCGCATCGAGAACAAGGAGCACTTCATGAGAGCCACTGTCGATGACTTTACTTACGACTCGAACTATCTTCTGCAGCTCCGCCAAGAGGTTGTGCTCGGTGTGCATCCTGCCCGAGGTATCGATGATTACTACATCGATGTTCCTGGCATGCGCTGCTTGGCAGGCGTTGTGCACAAGGGCGCCGGGGTCGCTGCCTGGTTCGGCGGTGAGTACATCTACACCAATGCGTTCTCCCCAAATCGATAGCTGTTCTTGCGCCGCGGCTCGATAGGTGTCCGCCGCTGCCAATAATACTCGAAGCCCCGAATTTTTTTGAGCGAAAGCGAGTTTCGCGGCGGTGGTTGTCTTCCCGGTGCCATTTACCCCGACGAGTATCAAGACATGCGGTTTCTGATTAAGCACAAGTTCGATTGGAGCGTTCAAACGCTTTATTAGTTGGCTCCGGAGGAGTGTGTAGATCTCTTCACCCCGTAGGAGCCCCTCCAGGCTGGCAGTTTCCTGAAGTTCCATCACCAATCTCTGGGTAAGGTTCCCTCCCATATCGGTCTGAATCAGCGCTATCTCAAGTTCCTCCCAGAAATCTGGTGTCAACTCCGTCGCTCCCAGGAGAGTCGCAATGTGACCAAAAGTCGATCTGCGTGTCTTCGCGAGCGCGATGCGCCATTGTTTCGGATCCACGCTTGGATTATACCATTCAGGCCTTTGGGGCTGGCGTAGGAGCGGAGGGCAGTATGTACATTGAAAAGGTATACGGGCTGCGCATAGCCAACAGTGGGGATGCGCAATTAGCCAGAGGCCTATGCTGCTTCGTTAAATGGATATAAGGCGCTCTTGCGAGGCGTCCATCCATGAAACGGCGTGGTTGATGATAAATAGGTTGGCGGGTGACATTCATGCATCGCTCGAATGAGTAAAGAAGGCCGATCTTACCTATCGCTTGGGTGGGTGAATATCTTTGGTCATTTCTACTGCCCATTGAACAGCTTGCTGTTCGGCATGCTTGGTATTCGTGATCTTGACGACTTCCGCATCCGGCCATCGGTTTAGAGCGGTTGCAAGCAGATGGGGCCGGATAACGACCATAGCGAATATGAATTCCCCGGAATCCAGGGCGGTTAGAGCATCGAGAAAACCTTGCCCCTGGTTGAATTCAAGAGGTCCGATTTCATCGATGACCAGAAAATCACAGGGAACGGATGATTGAAACACATTGTTACACCAAGCGAGGATCTTCGTGTCGAAAACCCATCGTCCGATTTGAACCTCAGTCGTTGCTCTGCGCTGGAAATCAATTCTCGCAAGGCTTCGGCGAACTCCAGAGCGAATATCAAGGGCATCTTTGGCGATCTGTTCACCTTCCTGGATAACTGGAAGCGAGAGTAAACCGGCGACATCCCAGCCGTCTGATTCGAGGATTTTAGCTATGAGCGTGCAGAATGTGGTTTTACCTGAAGCTCGCGTCCCGCTGATGATCAGTATCGAGGATTTCTGAGTCATGACAGAGTTTCATCGAGCAGAATGACGGGTTGGCCTTTGACTTTAACTACGCGGACGGGCACGCCGTAGGTTGAAGTTAGCTTATCGGATCTGAGCACTTGCTCTATCGGACCAGTGTCTAGTATGCGGCCTTCACGCATCAAGATCAAATAGTGGGCGCTGAGCGCGGCGGTGTATGGATCATGCGTTGTAAATATTACGGTAACTCCTTGTTCGGCTAACTCCTTGAGGATCCGTAGTATGTGACCCTTATTGCTTAAGTCGAGATGGGATGTGGGCTCATCAAGCAGCAGAATGCGTGGCTGCTGCGCCAGCGCACGAGCCAAAAGGACCATCTGGCGTTCGCCACCACTAAGGTCGAGTACCACCCGATGGGCAAGGTGTGTTAATTTCAACGTCCGTAAGATCTCCGAGACTGTCTGGTAGTCCTCGTCCGAAGGCATTTGCAAAATGCCGAGGTAGGGGGCACGGCCCAGTAATACATACTCCATCACCGAGAATTCAAACGGAATATGCTCGATTTGTGGAACGAGCCCAACCAAGCGGCTCATCTCCCTACGCGAATAAAAAGACAGGATTTTTCCATCGAGAAGTACCTGGCCGCCCTGTGGGGCAAGCATGCCAAGGATGATGTGCAGAAGTGTGGACTTGCCGGCGCCGTTCGGCCCTAAGATGGCGGCAATCGATCCGGCTGGGATTTCAAGCGACAGATCACTTATCGCGTCTTGAAGGTTAGCATCGTAGCTGAAAGTCAGGTTTGAGAGAGAGATGATTCCAGGAGTTTTCATATTCGCATTCTTATTTTGGGACTGATCATCAATGCCAGGAAAGCAACGGCACCTATTAGTGATGTGATTATGCCAAGGGGAATTTCGCCGGGTAGAAGAGCGCGGGCGATATTGTCGCAGATTACGGTTAACATGCCGCCGATCATCATGGATGCCGGGATCGTATACTGGGCGTTTGCGCCGAAGATGCGGCGGGCAATATGGGGCACGATTAGTCCTATCCAACCAACGATGCCACCCACCGCAGTGATGGCGGCTGTGGCGGATACGGCACCGACTAGCAAAAGTGTTCGTTCGCGTGCAGGAGCTGTACCCAGCGAAAAGGCGGTTTCATCGCTCAAGGAAAGCAGGTTAAGTCGCCAGCGCATTAGATAAACAATCGACAAGCCGACGACGACAAAGGGTGAAATGAAAAGGAGTTTGTTCCAGGTCATTCCCCAAAGTCCGCCCAACATCCAAAAGGTTATTTCTGGCAGTTGGGACAGAGGATCGGCAAGATATTTCATGATGCCATTACCGGCTGAAAAGAGCGCTGAGACGGCGATGCCGGAGAGGATTAAACGCAGCGCCCAGCTGCCGTGGCGCATTCGGCGTGCCAGAAAGTAAGACAGCATCAGCCCCATCAACGCAAAAAGAATGGCCGATATCTCCATAATGATGGGGGATGACCCTACCCATAAAATACTTAACGCCGCGCCGAACGCCGCGCCTTGCGATACACCAAGGAAACCGGGTTCAACCAAGGGATTGCGAAAAATCATCTGGAGCACAGCGCCAGCAGCAGAAAGAGACATTCCCATCAATAGGGCAGTTAGGATCCTTGGCAAACGCAGCGAAAACACCAGTCTGCGGGCTAACTCATCTTCGCGAAGCAACGAGGGCGACATCCAATAGGGTGATGGATATCGCCCGATGAAAATTGACACAACCAGAACCCCCAGAAGCGCCAGCCCAAGCATCCAAAACAATCGGGTTAATCGCGATCGCTGCGGCATCATGAGGCTTCCATTGGGCGGAGTTCTCAAGGAAGGTCGCCGTTTAAAACGGGATTCACTTCATCATGAATGATTTGCGGGTCCAGTCTATATAACTGTTCGTAAAACTGGTTAACCTCTTGCATGATGTCGATACCTTCGGCGAGCTCGGGCTGTACTTTGGTGAACAGCCAAGAAAGTCCCAAAATCCAGCGGGTGTCGGGTTGGTCCCAACTGAGAAAGTCACCCGGGAAGGCGAAGAGCTGGTCTTGTTGGACCGCCCGGAGGGACTGCCATTTGGGATCAGGTTTCAGGTGTTCGGTGATAGGACTGGCATCACCAGGGTAATAGATGACATAGATCTGATCGGGATTCCAGGCGGCTATCTGCTCGAAATTGACGATGGCCCATCCACCCGTCACGCTTGCTTCCGTCCAGATAGGCGTACCTCCGACCAATTCCACCATCGTGGTTTGCAGCCAGGAGGCTGGTGGAACCTTAAAAGCGACGTCACCGCCCTTGTCGCTGTACTGGATCATTAACACGCTCGGCTTCTGTGCTTCACCGATGCCATCTGTACGCTGCTGGATGCTGTCCAGCCGCTGTTGGTAGTAACTCCGCACCTCCCGGGCGCGCTCTGAGTTACCGAATAATTTACCTAGAGTTTCGATATCACGAAAGAACTGCTCTGGTGTTTCCAGGTCGAGGTAGACCACGGTGATGCCCAATATTTCCAGCGGCTCACCGAGTGATTCAGCCATGTAGCTCTTCAGGATGACCACATCTGGTTGCGCGGGTGCGATCTGCTCCGGTCCAGCATTTTTCTCGAAAAAGATCTTATCACTTGGGTTTTGATCGATCACCGGAAGGATCGGGCTCGCAGATTGCGTGCGATCTTCAATGCCGACGATCCGTTGGCTGGCCTCGGGGAACAAATAAAGTGCGTTCGACAGCAGCGAGCTTGCACGTCCTGCGATTACGAGGCGTTGTGGTGGCTGCTCGAAATCGAGCTCACGCCCCAGAGCGTCGGTGATGGTAAAGCTGCTGTCGGTCTCTGAAGCAAATGCTCCCTCGTTTGTAGGTTGCGCTTCGGGTTCCACGACCGTTGGGCTGCAGGCGGAGGCGATTATCAGAATTGCCAGGGCGGATAGTAAGGTGTGTCGGTAGCGCATTTATTTAACCTCCAAAGAAAGGTGTATTTATTCCCCAATCATTGTGCTGCACTGGGGCAGCCAGTCTAGGATCGACTCAAGTTGGTGAATGCGCAGCTCAAGAGCCAATCGGTTGAAAGCTTGATCGCGTGGGAGTAAATCGAGTGCCTCCTTTAATATTACAAGGCGCTTATGGCTTTCCGTTACCTGCTCAGCTATGAGGTGACTGGCAGCTTTCTTGTTTTTTGATAGTGCAAAATATAGACGGGTAATGAATTCCACGCGAATAGCCCGTACGCTTGATCCGCTGGGTGTATGTAACCATTCCTCAAATCGATCGACTCCTTTTGGCGTTGCTTCAAAATGGCGTCTCGCAGGTGTACCAACCTGCTCCTGCATTTGGCCGATGATGAAGCCGTACGTCTCCATCCGTTTCAAGATGTTGTACGCCTGACTCAGGCTGATACGCCATATTTGACCGAGATCGGTGGTAAGGCGCTGATGAAGCCTGTATCCATGTGTTGGCTGCTGAATAAGCAGGCCAAGCAATGGATATTCGGGCGAGAGAGCACTAGCATAAGTGTGTTTTGAAGACATCGATACGTATTAGTCACTCAGTGAGTAGATTGGTTATTTTATCGTACTTCTCGAATAAATGCACTGCGTTCGAAACACATAATCGAGAGTTTACAGCCGCCAATTACGCTGCTGGGCTTACATTCGGTCAGTCGTTCGTTGGAGGGTGTATTCCCTGATTATTTGAAAGGATTGTTTGGCAGAGGAAAATAAAATCACCCGGCGATTATTTCACCGGGCGATGTTTGGCTGGGGGTCGAGGATTCGAACCTCGGCTGACGGATTCAGAGTCCGCTGTCCTACCACTAGACGAACCCCCAGTGCTTGGAGAATTGTAACATAGCGGAAGTTCGCCTGTCTATCGCCCTCACTCCAGCGAATTAAGCATCTCTTCGGCGCGCTTAATACGCTCCAGGACGATTTTCTCACCGATAATCACCATGCTTTCGATGAGAGGGGGACTGACTTTCTGACCAGTCACGGCGATACGTAAGATCCCAAAGAGCTGGCCGGCTTTGACCTCCAACTCGTCCGCCAAGTCACGCAAAGCATGTTCGAGAGGCTCTTTTTTGATCTCAGGGAGAGCTTGGATGATCTCATACGCTCTCTTCGCAGCACGCGCAGAATCTTGCGCAGACATTTTCTTCCCGACCAGTTCCGAAGGCTCTGGATGCACGTCGGATTGAAAGAAGAATCCAGCCATGTCTGCTGCCTCATCCAGTGTGCGGATGCGTTCCTGAATTAATGGAACGAGAACTTTGATCTCGGTTAGATCGGTATTAATCCCTGCTTTAGTGAAAAAAGGCAGCAGCTGTTCAGCGAGCTCGTCCGCTGACAAACTACGGATGTAGAGGCCGTTGAAATGGTCGAGCTTGCTGAAATTAACCGCCGCCGGACTGGGGCTCAATTTCTCGGTTGAGAACTTCTCAATCAGGTCTTCCATCGGGAAAAATTCGCTGTGGTCGTCGTAAGACCAGCCCATTAGGCTGATCCAATTAATCACAGCCTGGGGGAGGTATCCCATCTCTCGAATGTCATGTACAAACACCGCCTTTGCCCCACTTTTCGGGTCTGCGGCGGAACGTTTGCTGAGTTTGCCCTTTCCGCTCGGGTTAAGAAGCACGGAGAGATGGATCCAAGTTGGTTGCTGCCAGCCGAAAGCTTCATAGATCAGGACGTGGAGCGGGAAGGAGGGAAGCCATTCCGAGCCGCGTAAAACGTGTGTGATCTTCATCAGGTGATCATCGGCCATCGCCGCCAGGTGATACACGGGCATACCGCTTGATTTAACGAGAATGTAATCGTCGATCGTGTGGTTGTCCACAGTGATCGGACCTCGTAGGAGGTCCACCGCGATTGTCTGCCCTTCCTTCGGGGTTTTGAAGCGGATGACGTGGCTTTCGCCTCCCAGGGCTCTTTCCCGAGCTTCTTCCGGTGACAGACGGCGGCAGAGTCCATCGTAACGGGTCGGTTCTTTGCGTTTCTGCTGGAGTTGACGTACCTGTTTAAGCCGGTCAGGGGAGCAGAAGCAATAATATGCATGGCCTTTGTCGATCAATTCTTCGGCGAGCTGCCGGTATATATCCATCCGTTCAGACTGGCGATAGGGTGAAAACGGCCCGCCGATATCCGGTCCTTCATCCCATTTCAAACCCAACCAGCGCAAGGCTTCGTAATATTCTTTCTCAGCCTGGGGGTCGAAGCGGTTGCGGTCGGTATCTTCAATGCGGAGGATGAACTGACCTCCCGACTGGCGCGCCAGAAGGAAGTCGTAGAGAGCTGTACGGGCGCTGCCGATGTGGAAGCGACCGGTTGGGGAGGGGGCAAAGCGAACGCGTGCGGGTTTTCCTTCGGCCATTACAATGCCTCAACGGATGATAGTTTGCTAAAGTTCGATCTGTTTATGACGCAAGAGCACACTCTCTACGAGGCCGATTCCTAGTAGGCTGGCAAGCAGAGAAGAGCCGCCGTAACTTAAAAATGGGAGGGGGAGACCAGATACCGGAAGAAGTTGAAGGTTCATGCCGATATTGAAGAAACCCTGGAAGGCCAGAAAAATGGCAACCCCGTAGCAAATTAAAGCGCCGTAAAGATCACGGGCGATGCTTGCCGCTCGTAAACAGCGATAGATCACGAAAATAAAAACCAAGATAAAGATGAGCGCACCCACAAAGCCAAACTCCTCTGACATCGCCGAGAAAATAAAATCCGTATGGCGCACTTTCAGGAAACGCAGTTGGACCTGGGTGCCGCTTCCGTAGCCCTTGCCAAACCAGCCCCCGGATCCGATGGTGATAAGCGCCTGAATTACATTATAGGTTAACCCGAATTGCGCGTTTGGATCAGGAAAGAGGAAGGTGATCATGCGCGCTTTCTGATAATTCTGCAAGAAAGGCCAGGCAATCAGTGGCGTCACTGCTCCAACACCTGCCAGGGCAAGGAGGTGCTTCGGTCTCGCGCCTGCCGCCCAAACCAGCGCTACCCAGATTACTGCCAAGACAATTGCAGTGCTTAGATCTGGCTGGAGGAATACAAGCATCGCGGGTACGCCGACTATCACCAAACTACGGAGGATAGTTTTTGGTTGATCGATTTCCAACTTGTGTTTGGCTAGGTAGTCTGCGATGACGAGGGTCATGAGAATCTTCGATAGCTCGGATGGTTGGACATTGACGATGCCGATGTTGAACCAACGCGCAGACCCGAAGCCGACAACCCCGGCCGCCAGTATGAGCCCCAGAAACCCTATGACAACCATGTACAATGCACGGGATAGCGCGGACCAGATGCGGTAGTCGATCGCGGCAGTGAGGATTAATACGACCAAGCCGATCAAAGCGTAGATCGCCTGCCGCGGCACTGTCTGTGCGAGATCCTCGTTCCCGCCGATGGCGGATTGGATCATCGCCACACCGGCAATTGTCAATAAGGCGACAGCCGCCAACAGCCATATATCGAAGTGGCGCCAGATACGGGTTGTTTGCATCGATTAAGAAATTCTATGCCTTCGTTTGCGATTCGGCGCGAGCGGAATGTCCGCTACGAGCCTATGCTGATTTCGCTCTTTCGTCAGTGTAATCTCTACACCTTCGGTTTCGATCTCGATATGCTTGGAGATCACGTTGATTAAATCATCTTTCAAGGTTTCAAGTTTTCCAGGGGATATGCCGGCGCGATCGTGAATTAGGACCAATTGGAGCCGCTCTTTGGCGGATATTGCGCTGCGGGAACGGCCAAAACCTGCCTTCTGAAAGAAATTCATGATTCGCCTCCCGCCCTGATCATACGGGTAATCCTACCGAAGAACCCATCGCGTCCTCCAAAATCCGCGAATGGAACATCCTCCCCCTTCATACGACGGGCGATGTTATGGAACGCTCGCCCGGCCTTGCTGTTCGATTCCATCGCAACAGGAATGCCTTGATTGGTCGCTACAATGACTGTCTCGTCTTCGGGTACGATGCCGATTAGTTCAATAGCGAGGACATCAAGGACATCATCAGTGCCGAGCATGTCGCCCCGGCGCACCATTTCCGGCTTAACCCGGTTCAGGATCAGCTTCCCTGGTCCTTTCTCCTCCGCTTCGATAAGCCCAATGATGCGGTCTGCGTCTCGGACCGCCGAGACTTCAGGGTTAGTGATGATAATAACCAGATCGGCAGGAGCAATTGCATTTCGGAAGCCGCGCTCAATCCCTGCGGGAGAGTCGATCAGGACCCAGTCATACTCCTGACGCAGTTCGTTTGTAAGACGGACCATATCTTGTGGAGATACCGCTGTTTTGTCCCGCGTTTGCGCGGCAGGGATCAAGAACAAGGTATCCAGGCGCTTGTCTCGAATCATTGCCTGTCGGAGCTTGCAGCGACCCTCGACAACATCAACGAAGTCATAAACGATGCGATTTTCTAAGCCCATGATGACGTCGAGGTTCCGGAGCCCGATATCTGCATCGATGCAGACGACACGGTCTCCGATCGAGGCAAGGCCTACGCCGATATTCGCGGTCGCTGTTGTTTTACCAACTCCCCCCTTGCCTGAAGTTATGGTGACAATTGTGGCGCTCATGCCCTTCTCCGTTTGTCGATTATTTCTCTACTTGTGACCAGTCTGCCAGGGTTCTGCGATAAGTTGGTCGTCTCGAATGAAGGCTCGCTCAGGCTTGGGTTTTCCCCGTCGCGAAGGCGATATTGTGATGTGCCCTGCGATTCGCAATTGGGTTGGCGCCAGGTCGAGCGCACATACGATCGCACCTTCTTCACCGGCAGCTCCTGCGTGGACCATACCCCGTAATCGTCCCCAGACAATGACATTCCCTCCGGCGATAATCTCGGCGCCGGGGTTAACATCACCGATGATAATAACGTGCCCAGGGTGACGGACGCTGTGCCCAGAACGCAAAGTCCTTTGAAGTAGAACCGCATCCTCACCAGGGAGTTGGGTGTCAACCGGGATGTCATTATCTGCCGCGCGGCGCGACTCAAGATCTCTTGAAAGCCCAAGGTCGGCTGCTGCAGACTGGGTCGCTTCGGAAGTCGAGAGAATCGCCCAGAGTGTAACCTCGTGGTCTGACAATGCTGAGCGCAAGCTGCCCAACTCCGCGGCGCCCAGAGAACGATCATCCAGCTGGATTGCGAGTCGAGCCCCGCGAAAAAAGTCGTCCTGCGCGGCGACAGTCGATAATAGCTGGTCGGTAACATTCGACCACTCTCCAGCGGGCAAAGTGATTAAAAGACCGTTTTGGATACCCTTAACCGTAAGCGATGGTTTCATCAATGTCTCGATTGGCGATTATAGCATGCGAAGGTTTTCGGTGCTATCCAACTTGCAGACCCCGCATAGAAAAGCCATTATGTAAAGCAAACAGCCGTCCCTTCTCAATTCATATTGAATGGGTAACAACTCTGGTATGTCATTCTGAGCTTCCATAGAAAGCGAAGGATCGTCCGGTAAGCTTATAGGATCACTGTAGTTGGGTGAGTTTCTTTGTCGCTGCTCTCCTCAGAACAACAATGCCAAGAGGGGCCTGAGCAGTCGCTTGAAAGATCAACATCCTGAGCACTTATGTGGATAAAGTGCCGATTAACAGCAAGCCATTCGGGTTCCGACGTATGGGGTTCCTTTAGCTTGGGTGAATGAGTTTGCGCGATACGAGCAAAGAACTGGCTAGGTTTGTCGTCAGGTATGCGATCATTGGGCGCGGGCGGCATCAATTGATTTGATTTCGAAGTACGCCTCCAGCACCTGTCTCACGATAGGTCCTGAGGTAACAGCTCCTTCACCGCCGTAATAGACAAAGGCAATCACCGCGATCTCAGGGTTTTCGAAGGGTGCATAGGCGACGTACCAGGAGTGGGTGGGCCATTCACCAGGTTTACAGAGCCCTTGCTGGTAAACCACCTGGTCGCAAAATTCACCCGTGCCGGTTTTACCGGCGGAAGAGATCGTTTCGAGATCGGCGCGACCATGTGCGGTCCCATCCGGATCGGTGACGACCAGGTGCATTCCTTCTTGGGCTAACTCGATTACCGCTGGGTCGACCAGCACGTCAGGGCTTTCGGAGCGGGTATTCTGAACAAGTTCTCGAAGTTCAGCAGGCATTGTCGGACAGTTTGCACCGATCTCTTCCAACGGGGTGAGCACTCCGTCTCCGATATCCCAGAGCACGCATGGCTCGTAGCGCTGGATGATATTGCCTTCACCATCGAGGATTTCCTGCACGATGTGAGGCCACATTACACGACCGCCATTTGCAATTGTAGCGACTGAAGTGAGCACCTGCAGCGGTGTTGCGGCTACGAAGCCCTGCCCAACCACGGTGTTGTAGGTATCCCCGGTTGACCAGTTCTCGCCCAAATTGATGCGTTTCCAATCCTCGTCCGGAATAAGTCCGTCCTGCTCACCAGGAAGATCAATCCCCAGAGGGGCACCGTAACCTAGCGCTGGAGCATATTTGTTAATACCGGTCACCCCAATGCCACCGTCCTCGATTTCACCAGGGTATCCGCCGCCGATCTTATAGAAATAAACATTGCAGGACCACGCGATCCCATGCACAAAATCGACGTCCCCATGCCCCTCGCGTTTCCAGCAGACGAAGTCCTTCGCCTTCCCAGGGTCTTGCGGGAAGTATTTATTCTCGATCGTGATTTTGCCTGGATCGAACAATTTCCGATCGGGTGTGATCACCTCTTCATTGAGGGCACCGATGGCTGTGACCATTTTAAACGTCGAACCGGGCGGAAACTCGCTTGCGATGGCATGGTTCGTCAGCGGGCTGCCGCGCGTATCGTTTTCCAGTTGTTGGTAGTAATCCTGGGGGATTAAGCGGGCGAAACGATTGTTCTCGTACGTCGGCAGGGAGACCATCGCTAGGATTTCTCCGGTTTGCGGGTTCATGGCGATGACAACGCCGAGTGGAGTGCGCTCTTCTCCGGAATAACGATTTATAAAGTCCATTCGATTGCGCAGTGCTGTTTCCGCTGCTGCCTGAAGCCGCGTGTCAATGGTCAATCTCATATTGTTACCGGGAATGGGCTGAGTAAAAGACCCAACATCGCGCAGATACTGACCGGCGACATCGCGTTCGACAAGTTTGAGACCGTTCTGACCGCCTAGGATTTCCTGGTACATCCCGAGGTAACCAACTTCGATGCCGGCATAACCGATCTTGTCGCGCTCCGTGAGGAAGCCCTGCTCCTCGTAATAGTCTGCCAGATTGCGAGGGATAGGACCCATATAGCCGATCGTGGCGGCGGTGAGCTCGCCGGTCGTGTAATCACGAACGGGCACTGCGATTACGCTCACTCCCGGGAGGTCGATCTGTTCCTCACGCAGCACTCTAGCAACTGTTTCATCTACGTCACAGGCGATCGGCCAGGCTTCATAAGGTCGATTTGTGTCACCCTCGTTGACCAATTGTATAACACCACGATCAGAGAGGCAGGGAGCGGCTGCATCTGCGATATGATCGAGAGGAACACCGGTTAAGTCGGATATTCGCCGATAAATCAACTCTCTCTCGGCATTACTGTCCGGAAGCAGCGCAGGTGTGATCATAACCCGATACTCCGGGATGTTCCTGACCAATTGGAAGCCGTTTCGATCATAGATCACGCCTCTCTGCGCAGGGATACTGACCTCGTCGAAGCGGTTGTCGTCTGCGATTTGGCGATACGATTCGCCCTGTATGATCTGCAGGCTGAAGAGGCGCCCGATAAAGATCAGCAATATCACAATGATGATGAGGTATGTCATCCTAAGCCGGATGGCTGGGATGTGCACACTCGAAATTTTATTCATGCCGTCGCACCTTATATCTCAACTTCTGGTGGATAGAGCCGGCTGCGGAGCCCCTTTAATGCTCGCGCTGTTGGGAGAGCAAGGAGGAGATTGATGAATGTGCTGGGCAAAATCACACGCGAGAACGCATATGTCCAATCGATCTCCCTTCCCATGAGCAGGATTACCCCCAGACCCATGATGTGAAATAGCAGCGAACCTGCGAGAGTGGCCCCTAACGGCATCAGAAAATTAACCTCCCAGATTCGATCTTCAAAGAGCGATATAAGCGCCCCGATCAAGATGAGAATAACGCTGGTAGTTCCAATTGGGACACCTGAAAGCATGTCTAAAAAGACTCCTCCAGCCAATCCCCAGACCATCGCCTCCTCGGACCCTCCCGCTAAACCCCACCCAATGACAGCAAGTAGAATGAGATCGGGTCGACCCTCAAGAAATTGGAACGTTCCAAGCAGGGTTGATTGAAAGATGGCGAGCAGGATCAGGAGCGGGATTCCTAGTAGATAAGCCACACTTCACCTTATCACGGGTTTGGTTGTTCAAAAATCAGTGGGCGGAAATTAGTGATCACCAGGATGATATTCAACTGGTCGAATTCCACACTAGACTGAATGGTTGCCTGTTGGAAAAGATCATAATCCCTATGGTGGATGCTCAATATTCTTCCAATTGGGATATCCGCCGGGTATTTACCACCTAACCCGGAGGTTAGGACGAGCTCTCCTTGATTGATTTCAGCGTTCAAGTCGATGAGATCGACGATGAGCTCGCCGTTCAACTGCGCTGTGAGAACCCCTTCCGTTCGGGATTCCTGAAACTTAATATTGACTGCAATCTCCGGGTCGGTTATCAGCTGCACCCTGGAGTAGGTGGCGAAAACCTCTGCGACTCGGCCAATTAGACCTCGCGAGGTTACAATCGGCATTCCTCTTGTGATCCCTGCATCGGACCCCCCTCCGATCAGGATCGAGCGAATGAAGGGGCTTACATCTCGTCCGATAACATTCGTGGCAAGATATCGGCTCTGTGGATGGGAGCGCGCATAATTGAGCAGTGCTGCAAGTACATCAGCTTCTGCAGCCTGCTCGCGGAGCGAGATGATCTCCTGTTGGAGCAGCGCGTTTTCCGCCTCGAGGCGGTTGACCTCGCCGCGCAGTGTTGCCATGTCACGAGGGGAGGCGAGGAGGTCCCTCAGGGCAGAGAATCGGAGAGCGAACCAGGATTGGACTGTGATCATTGGACGAGCTACGAGGTTTTGAACAGGTTGGAGGAACCCGCTCAGATTAAGGATCAGCAAGCTGAGTGCGATCAGAAGCAGAATAGATACACTTAAGACTCTTGGGGATAAGCGTCTCATAAGTCCGATCCCATTTGAAATAGGGACCAATCCTAAAGCTGATTAGTAACCGGGGGTTCGTTCAAGGCCGACGAGAAAGCGGCCAAGAGTGTCGAAGTTGTCAAGGATTAAACCAGCCCCGCGGGCTACACAGGTCATAGGATCATCCGTGAGCCATACACGCATGCGAAGTTCATTGGAGAGTCGATCAGTCAACCCCTGCAACTGAGATCCACCGCCCGCCAGAGCAATTCCCTCTTCCATGAGATCCGCGATAAGTTCAGGTGGAACCTCATCGATAGCGTCCCGCAGCGTATCTACGATGATTTTCACCGACCCAGCCAAGGCCTCGCGAATTTCAACGGATGAAATTTCGATCGCCTCCGGTAAGCCGCTCACGAGGTTTCTACCGCGCACGCTTGTTGTTTTTTCTTCTTTAAGAGGATACGCAGACCCGATCGTAATTTTGACCCTTTCTGCCATTCGTTCGCCGATCAGCAAGTTATATTTATTCCGGATGTAATTGACGATGTCTTGATCCATCTCATCGCCAGCGACACGAAGCGAGCGGGAAACGACGATCCCGCCCATCGAATACACTGCCATTTCTGTCGTCCCTCCGCCGATGTCCACGATCATCGAACCACGGACCTCCCCGATGGGGAGATTCGCGCCTAATGCCGCCGCGGTCGGTTCTTCGATCAGGTAGGTCTCACGCGCTCCCGCTGCCATTGCGGCATCATATACAGCACGTTTCTCCACTTCTGTTGCACCACTGGGGATGCCAACAACGATGCGCGGGCGGGGGACAGGCACGAGACTTTGTTCGTGGGCCTTGGCGATGAAGTACTCGAGCATGCTTTCCGTAATATCGAATTCAGAGATGACGCCGTTGCGCAACGGGCGAATGGCGACGACATTCGCAGGTGTTCGCCCCACCATCTGCTTCGCTTCGGCGCCAATGGCCAGTGTGCGTTTGGTCTTCTTATCAATGGCGACCCACGATGGCTCGTTAATCACGATCCCTTTCCCGCGCACGTTAACCAGAGTGTTCGCAGTGCCGAGGTCAATTCCGATGTCAAGGGAGAAGAGGCCCAGGAGCCAGTTAAGTGGGTTGAAAGCCAAAGCGGAAATCCTCCATTGGAGCTAAGTTGCGATTATACCATGCAGGGTAGAGGACACACACTTCCAAGCACGGTTATGTTAGGTTTTTAGGGCTGCCGTGCATCGCAATGCTATAATCCACTTACAATGCAAAGTTACGAGCAGATTAGCGATTTTATTAAGGAGCACCAGCTCTTGAACCCCGGAGATCGGGTCGTGGTTGGTGTTTCAGGTGGACCGGATAGCCTCTGTCTTTTGGACAGTTTATACCACCTGGGGTTTTCGCTTATCTGTGCACACCTCGACCATGGATTGCGGCAAGAGAGTTCCGGTGAAGCAGCCTATGTAAAGAGTATTGCCGAATCCTACAATCTCCCTTTCGAGATGGAGAGGCAAGACATCGCTTTAAAGGCGGGATCCGGCGTTTCGCTGGAAGAAGCAGCCCGGCTTGCCCGCTATCATTTTCTAACGCGAGTGGCCAGGAAGAACGATGTGCATGTGATCGCCACGGGCCACACTGCGGACGATCAAGTCGAGACGGTGCTAATGCATTTCCTGCGCGGGACGGGTCCTTCCGGGTTACGAGGCATGCTGCCTGATACACCGCTCGATTCATGGGTTGGGATTACAGATGCCAAGGGGATCCGCCTTATCCGCCCCTTGCTAACCTTGAACCGAGATCAGACTGAAGGCCATTGCCGGGCCGTGGGCTTGGAGCCGGTCATCGACTCAAGCAATATGGATCACACTTTTTTTCGGAACCGTATCCGGCTTGAGCTCCTTCCACTGCTCGAGACTTACAACCCGGGCATCCGTCAAATCCTTCTGCGTCTTGCACGCATTATGACTGCAGAAGCGGATTTACTAATGGAAATGGTCGCGAGCGCCTGGGAGTCTGTGTTTAAACCTCAAGGGGAATCCGCGCTCCTATTACGAGTGGAGTCCATGGAGAGGAAACCACTTGCCCTGCAGCGGGCATTGCTCCGATCGGCGATTAAGAAACTCCAACCCTCAGCTCGAGATGTCAGTTTCGATACGATTGAGCGAGGGCTTCAGTTCGTATCTGACCCAATCAGGCCAGCATCGCGCCCACTGATTGCCGGTTTGGTGTTGAGAGATTTGGGTGAGGAAGTCCTCCTTTACCACGCAGATTCCCCCGTAATATTTAATCATCTACCGCAGCTCGTTGGAGATGCTCAGGTGGAACTATCAACCTCTGAGGAAGTGGAACTCGCCGGAGGATGGAAGCTGACTGCAATGAGCGAGTCAATCGCCCCCGGTAGTTTTCAAACGTATTTGAACGCGCAAGAAGGGGATTTCGCCGCGATTGATGAGTCGAGTGTATCCGCGCCGCTCAGCGTGAGGACTCGAGTGCCAGGCGATCGGATCCAACCTCTGGGGCTTCATGGGACAACGAAGGTTTCTGACATCATGATCAATAACCGCATTCCTGAGATGGCGCGGGCGCGCTGGCCAATTGTTGTTTCCGGGGATGAAGTCGTTTGGGTTGCTGGAATTCGCATGTCTCATGTGTTCCGACTAAAAGAGAATACGCATCATGTGATAGCCCTGCGCTTGCTCCCTCCACCGGATGAGCAGGGATAAGCAGGGTTGCTGCGCGAACGGGTTGGTCGCTGAGTGGCGGTCGATGGCGGGCGGCGAGGTCTCTTTGACGGCGAAGGCGCTGAATTCGGAGAGCGATGCGCCATCCGGAATCCCGCCAGACCATGCTTTTCTTGACGCCCGCTCCTAAATGATGCTAAGGTTCAGACAACCAGTATCGCAGCACCAGGGCTGGAAAGGGGGTGCCAAACCTACTTTGCTCTGCGCCGAAACTGTTGGCGAAGAGTGTACTCCCCTTGGTGGCCGTCGCGGCCGCTTTATTTGTCTGTATCGTGCCCTCGCTGGCCGACTACAGCGGTCCCGACCGCACGGTGACTACCTGGTCGTGGGAGCGCAAGGTCTGCGAATACCAGGCGGTCTACGACCCGCCCGGCGCGGGCTGGTACGGGCTGCACGCTGGAACTCTACGAACCTCCCGATGGAAATTGCCCCTCCACGAGCCAGGCGGCCGGCTACTTCACGGCCTCCGCTTGCAGCTGGCCGGCTACTTCACGGCCTCCGCTTGCAGCTGGCCTGAGCCCTATTGTCAGACCCAGGGGTGCAGCATCTCCTCCTCCAGCTCTATCGAGGGCTGCAGCGAGGGCCAGCAGGGCTGCCGGTCTGTCTCCAACACGACCACGCTGCCCGCGGCATCGGCGAGCGGCTCGCTCACATGCGGCGTCCCCGGGAGCGGGGGCTGGTGCCGGGGCGGGGCGGCGCTCAACCTGTCGGGGGGCGAACCGCTCGCCGGCGAGAGCATCCTGGCGCTGGAGGGGACGCACAACGGGGGGGCTTTCGCTTACCCGGGGTCCTCCTGCAGCGTGCCGCTGGCCGAGGGGAGCAACGATTTCAACTTCTGGGCGGTCTCCTCCTACGGCGACACTTCGAGCATGGGCTCGGCCTCCGGGGCTCTGGACAGCCGCCTATCCGTGATCTCGGGACAAGTCTCGGGCACGCTTGGGGATAACGGCTGGTACGTGTCGGGCGTGACGGTAAGCGCCGCGGCGAGCGACCCGGCGCCGGGCTCGGGGCTGGTCGGCCTGGAGGCCGCGCTGGATGGCGGGGCCTGGGCGGCCTCTCGGGGCGCGAGGGCGATGCGGCCCTGGCGGCTGTGGCCGCGGCGGCGGAGGCCGCCCGGCAGGCGAGTGAACGGTTCTATGAATGGCGCCTGGCGCGCAAGCAGGCGATGCTGGAAGAACCTGCACCTCCGCCCTCGCCACCGCCGCGTGACCCCGCCCTCGACCTGGCGGCCTGGAAGCAGGCTGACATGGCGCAGATGGAGCATGCCATGGAGGTGGCTCGCTCGATTCCGCGAGCGCAGGCGGAGAAGCCCTGGTGGGAGCGGACTCTGGACTGGGTGGATCACAACCAGAAGTACGTCTCCATCGGCCTGGGCGTGCTCATCGGCCTGGGAGCCCTGGCCATCATCGCAACGGGCGGCGCGGCCCTTCCGGTCGTGCTGGGCGGCGCCGCAGCGCTTACCGCCCTCAGCGTCGGCGGCGGCAATATCGCCCTCAACTCCCACTACGGACGCGTTTGGTACGATGGCCTGGCGCGCAGCCTGAGCTACGCGGCAGTCTCCGGCGCGATCACCCTCGGCGCCGGTCTGATCCTCACCTCCGGCGTGGGAACGGCCGCCGTGCTGCGCGCT
>DAOUDJ010000274.1:0-32675 GCA_034430795.1 Anaerolineales bacterium
GATAGAGTCGATACTTGAAGGTTCGTTTATGCATAATGCAATTATACCAAAAGTGACATAAAGGGCGGTTCATCCCCACCCCAAGGGATGGGGTTTTCTTGCCAGGAGATTCATAAACCCTTCGACAACATCAGCAATTTATACAAACCCGATAAAGATCGGCTGTTCGAATTACTGATAGAATTCCTTTAATTCGCTCGCGGGAAGTGTGATCAACCCCTCTTCCCGTTCACCAACTTGACTGACGCGCTCTGGATGAAGGCCGCTTAGATATGCCGTATAAGCTGCCATCATCGCATCAAGAGCTTCATAAGTATGAAGCCGCTCGAGCGGCAGGTGACCACTGAGTAGATTGTGCCGGGTGATTTCTTCCAATGCGTACATGGGGTTGGCGATATCGAGACCCTCGAGATAGAGCACGAGCTGCCGCTGCAGCCTCCCCTCTAGAGTTCGCTTCAGAAAAGGTCGTCTCTTTAGCAGAATTGTGTACCCGGCATGCGCGCGCGCTTCAATAATCGCTCGGCGGTCGGATTTCTCGTCGAGAACATCCTTCCGGAAGCCGATCTTCTCCAGTCGGCGGAAGATCTCGAAGCCGGTTCGAACCCAACCCTTGGCGTCTTCTTCTTTCTCTGGTGTGTTGTAAAGGCGAATGTTACGCCTGCGTAGTTCATACTCACAAACTCGCCACTTCGCCCAGGTCTTCCCATCCAAGCGCAAGTTATATCGCCGGCGGATATCCGCCTGAGCCATTAAACCTCGGCTCGGTCCCTGCGGTGCATCGACAGCAACCACCGCCGACTCCAACGATGCCACAAAAGCCAACACAGACTCGAGGTCTCCCTGGTCCAATGCGATCAGTTGTAGATCGCGGTCAATTGCCGCATATTGGATGGGCCGTTTGCCCGCCGTTGGGTCGATTCCCACAAAGACAGCGTCAGTGAAAAGCATGTCCTTTCCTTCCCCTCGGGTCTACCCCGATGTATGAGCCTTCAACTCAATCGCAGAGCCTGTGAGTGCTCCTGAAAGGCTCTCCACATGTCACGATCCGTGTGATAGGGCGCGAGCCAAGGTTTTTCTGCCGCCTCTCGCAGCACCCGAGACAACCTGCGACCCACATAAAGACCATAGGCCACATAAGCCCAACGCGTCCGATGACGCCCCTTTGCGCTGTGCAACAGTACCTTCTCGCCTGCCTCCAACGAAGCCTGAATGAATTCCGCGGCCAACCCACGATCCTTCATTCCGGCTGTTTTTTCCTCCTCGACCCTAAGCCAGAGAAAACGCCGGGGTGTTGGACCCAGAAACGGTGTCGGCCCCCCAGTAGAGAGATTCAGGATGGCGCCAATGCCGGTGGAATCGGCAAAATCAGCCCAAGTAGCAGGGATATGATGCCCACCGGCAACGTATATACTCTCTTCTACCCAGGCCAAAAGGCTTTGCCCTTTACCACTCAGCAGTCGCTCCGATTATCCGACCGCAGGATTCATATGCAGTATACAACGCCCTTTTGACGACGGCGAATGTGGAGGCTATACTTTCAACATACCACCCCACGCACCGCGAGGAGTCCCACAACATGGCAAAGAAGAAGGGCAAGAAAGCAACCAAACCATCCAGTACCTTTAAATTGACCTACTCGACGATGTACAACCCACCCGAATTGCTTCATCAAAGGTACGAGCGGGCGCTGAAGAAAGTCAAGAATAATCTTGGGCAGGATCATCCCATGCTCATCAACGGCAAGGACGTGCGCTCCCGAGAAAAGTTTGAAGACCGTTCACCAATCAACACGGATTGGCTGCTCGGCACCTTCCAAAAGGGCAGCACCATTCACGCCCAGCAAGCACTCTCCGCAGCCCGCGAAGCATTCCCTGATTGGTCGAGGAGATCATGGAAATCGCGCCTCCAATTATTGAGAAAAGCGGCAAAGCAGATTGATAAACGCGTGTATGAAATCGCAGCAGTCATCTCCCTCGAAGTGGGTAAAAACCGCATGGAAGCGCTGGGCGATATCGCCGAAGCGGCGGACCTCATCCGCTACGCGTGCGACCAGATGGAGATCAATGAGGGTTTCAAAGTCAAAATGGGCACAGACCCATTAAAGGGGTTCAAGCCTTCAAACACTTCTCTTCTTCGGCCGTATGGGGTTTGGGTCGTTATCAGCCCCTTCAACTTCCCGGCGGCTCTCACTGGCGGGCCCGTCGGCGCAGCTCTTGTCGCCGGCAACACAGTGGTTATGAAACCCGCCACAGACACTCCCTGGACAGTCCGCCTACTGGCCGAATGCTTCCGCGATGCTGGCATCCCGGATGGCGTTCTGAATTTCGTAACCGGCCCCGGCTCAACACTCGGGCAAGCTCTCATCGAGGACCCAGTTGTGGATGGTATCACCTTCACGGGTTCCTTCGATATTGGAATGAAAATTTTCCGCTTATTTGCCAATGGTCCATACCCACGGCCAACGATCCTCGAAATGGGCGGCAAGAACCCCTCGATCGTCTCTAAAAACGCTGATATCGAGCGCGCCGCCGCCGGTATCGTGCGATCGTCTTTCGGCTTGCAAGGTCAGAAATGCTCCGCCAACTCCCGCGTCTATGTTGAGCGACCGGTTTTCAAGCAGCTGATCGACCGAGTGGCCGAAATCACACGGAAAATCGCCGTCGGCGACCCGACGGATCGTACAATCTTCATGGGTCCTGTAATCAACAAGGGTGTCTACAAAGATTTTATAAAGTTCACGAATGAACTTTCAAAAGCAGGCACTTTCCTCACCGGCGGTAAAGTCATCAACGAAGGTAATTTTGCGAAAGGTTTCTTCTGCGAACCGACGGTCGTCACCGGTGTGCCTCACAGCCATCGGCTCTGGAAGCATGAGATGTTCCTGCCAATCACGATGGTGCATCCGGTGAGCAATCTCGCCCAGGCGATGACGCTGGCGAATGACAGCCAGTATGGTCTCACTGCCGGCTTCTACGGTACGGAAGAGGAAGCTGCCTGGTTCTTCGAGAATATCGAGGCTGGTGTGACCTACGCCAATCGACCGCAGGGCTCGACCACCGGCGCTTGGCCTGGGTTCCAACCCTTCGGCGGATGGAAAGGATCGGGCTCTTCCGGCAAAAACGCCGGCGGTCATTACTACCTGCAGCTCTACATGCATGAGCAGATCCACACGATTATCCGCTGAGCGAATGATTCATAGCCCCCTCCTTCTGCTATAGGAGAGGAAGCTCGATTGTTGATTATGGCCTCTCGATTCGGCTCCGCATTGATCCTCATCGGTTTGATTTCCCTTGTGGTGTTCATCCTCACCCTCCAGATCCATCAGCCGAACACCCTCGCTTTGCTGCTCGGCGCATCCCTGACTGCGTTGGGCTTGGTCATCCGCCGCAGCGCCGCGCGGAATACGCAGCGCCGAACAGCTCGTTTTCGCACATTACGGCGTCTGCGCGGCGACGCGCATGAAAGCAAGAACATCGATGATTAAGACTTCAGAAAATCGTTGCCCGCTCACGTTTTAATTCCGCCGCTCTGGTAAACTCACACAACGACCCACATAGTAAGGAGATGACATTATGGCAGACATCATTGACTATACAATTTACGGGGATGACATGCAGCTCGTAGAAGTTGAGCTCGACCAGGGAGAAGGCATTCGGGCCGAGGTAGGAACCCTCACCTACATGGAAGCTGGAATCGAAATGCAGACATCGACCGGGGGCGGAATCTTCAAAGGCCTAAAGCGTGCGATCACCGGGGAAAGTTTCTTCATCACGACTTTTCTGAACAACGCTAGCGGTAAAGCCCGGGTCGCATTCGCCGCCCCATACCCGGGCAAGATCATACCCATCAACCTACAAGATTTCGGTGGGCGCATAATTTGCCAGAAGGATTCGTTCCTCTGCGCAGCGCAAGGCATCGAAATCGAGATCGCTTTCACGAAACGATTAGGCGCCGGGGTTTTTGGCGGTGAAGGCTTTATCCTGCAGCGGCTCGAAGGGGATGGCCTGGCCTTTGTCCATGCCGGTGGGACTATTGTGGAGAAAGACCTCGCCGCGGGCGAGACTCTTCGGGTGGATACGGGGTGCTTGGTCGCCTTCAACGAAAGTGTCGATTATGATATCAAGTTCATCGGCGGATTCCAAAACGCGTTGTTCGGAGGAGAAGGTTTGTTCCTGGCGACCTTAACCGGACCCGGGAAGGTATATCTGCAAAGTCTACCTTTCTCCAGATTAGCAGATCGAGTGCTCGCTTCTGCTAAATTCCAGCGGACTGGAAAAAAGAAGGGCGCAGCGGGAATCGGAGGCGACATCCTTGGAAACCTGATCAGCGGCGGATAAGGGTCGCGATTGAGTATCGGGGCAAGGTTTATGCTCTGCCCCGGTACTCACATTCCATAGCTAGCAAGGGAACTTGGTTTATTGGAGTATGTCAAAAATCCATAATTCACTCGAAGCCTGTTACATCTCCGTCGACGTTGAAACAGCGGGACCCCATCCCAACAGTTTCTCGCTGCTATCCATCGGAGCATGCGTGGCCTACGATCTTGATCGAACTTTGTATCTCGAACTGCAACCCGATCGCCCCGCTTACGATCCACAAGCTCTCGAAATCAGCGGATTGTCGCTCGAGACCCTTGCTGAAGATGGAATTCCGGCGAAGGAAGCCATGCAGCAGTTCGATGAATGGCTGAGCGTGAACACCCCGCCGGATGAGAAGCCGGTGTTCGTCGCCTTTAACGCCGCTTTTGACTGGATGTTCATCCATGACTATTTTCACAGGTATCTGGGTCACAATCCGTTCGGGCACAGCGCGCTGGATATCAAGGCGCTCTATATGGGCGCGACACGCACACAATGGTCAGAAACGAGCTATAAGGCGATCGCTCATCAATTGCAATTACCCACGCACCTGGAACATCATGCATTACAAGATGCACGCGACCAGGCGATGATATTCCGCAAGATCCTCGACTTGAGTTAATAAATGTAAAGATAATGGCGGCAAGTCAGCCGGATCAAGCTGGGATGACGTCTTTCTGATGAGCGGCAGAAAGTCAACCTAATCAAGCCTGGATCCTTTCATTCTTAGGAGCAGAAAGACGAAGAATCTCGTTCCTGGGAAGAAGCACAATTCGGTTCCATGAACGAGATCCTTCGCGGAGTCTAGCCTGCGAAGCCCCCGACCGAAGGGAGCGGAAGCGAAGCCGAATGGGCTCAGCACGACCCATACATGTCGCTCTCGAGTATTCGGAAGTGCAGCGACGAAGATTCTTGATCTTCCCTGACTTAAAACTTGAATGTCCCGAAATCGGAGGGTAGGATGAGCAAGAAAAAACAACCAGCGCCTGATATCGACCTGCAGAACATCCTGGCTTCAGCCAAACGCTTGGGCGTTGAGATGGATGAGGAAGAGGCGCTCCAATGGCTGACCGCAATCAGCGCCGCCAAGGCGGACAGCGACGTTGTCGTAGATAGCCGCACCGGCGTCTTCGGACATACCGTATCTATGCTCGATTTCAGCCCAGAGGAGCTGGAATACTTCCGCAGGATTGGGAAGCTGGTTGAGTTTGAAGACCAGTCAGACATTGTAGAAACCGCCCTCGCCCTTTCGGGTTCAGCGGCTCAATCCAAGATCCAGACCTACCCCGGGGATAGCGACTACTTCGAGCGGATCAATATTAAGACCGATTCCCGCGAGCAAGCCTGCGCCATCCTGGCCGACCTCATTCGGGATAAAGCGCTAGCAACTTCCTCGGGTCCAACCTATCAGTTAATAGAGGTGAAATTCGGAGAATACCCATTTGACACGGTGAGAGAAGGGACCCCCCATCGCGCCGGCACGCCCATATCCTGGCGTGTGGAAGAGATCGAAGCGAAGGCTTTTAATGCCCAGACCCCGGATGGCGCAGCGGTTACGATTGGCTGGGACGAAGTGGCGCAGGACCCGGGTTGGTGTAAATTGGATTGGGTGATCGCGGACCACCTCCGCGGGCAGCTCTCCAACGCCAGCAATATGCTCGATGTGACATGGGAAGCCCCGGACGGCGCCATAACACCTCTCGACGGCTACCTCGACCCCTACTTTCAGGAGGTTTACCTTCAAGCGGAATCGATCCCACTATTTTCAAAACTAGCCCAACATGTCTCGGCTGATGCGCTCGATGACTATGTCCAGCAGCTCGAAAAAGAAGTGAATAAATATCTCGGCCGACAACCAAACTATGGCAAAGCCGCGAAGCGCATGTACAACATTTTTCGCCTCACCGGTCAGTATGAAGAAGCGGCGTACATTCGCGAACTGTTTGACGAACCCGCAACCGCTCTGTATCAGGTCTGGTCACTTATCCGCACCATCGACGACGTGGTGAAGGATCCTGGCAGCATTCCACATGATATCGTGCTGAAACAAACCGATGGGCTCATCCTCACCGTCGTCCAAGCGCTTGAGGGTGACGAGGAAGCCGAGATCGTCCGCTACCTCCTGCGCTTGAGGGGCGCGTTGGATGAAGAGAACATGGATGATCGGTGGAAAGCACATGTTGCGACTGTACGGGCCGAGGTGATTAACCTGGTGAACAACTTTTTCCATGAACGACTCACGGCTGTACCGGCCATTCGGACATACATCGAGAATGTACAAGCGGGGTAAGAAATGACTGGATTGACAGAGAGAGCAGGGGGGCAGGAATCGCACGGTGAGGAGATCATCGCCAAGGCGCAGGAAGCCTGGCAAGAAAGCATGGTCCGTCGTCTTAACGAGCTGCGCGAAGAACTGCGCACACGTGATCTCTTTAACATAGCTGCATGTTCTGACGGGCGCGTTGAGGGAGAGGCCATCCTGCTGAACTATTGGGGGCAGAGCGTCGCCCTTTCCTGGCCCGCGCTTGAAGCCTTCAACCCTCCTGACGGAACACCCTGTTCGACTTTCGACACCGCCATGCTGCTCTACTATCTCCATACGGCGGATGGTTCGCCTCTGGCCGATCGCTGGATCGGATTCCGTGAACTGCCCGATGGCGGCTTCTATCACCAGGCTTTTCAAGGGTACAGCGGGAACCAAATCGCGAAGGTATTTGGAGATGAGCCCGAAACCTTTGCACTCGCAGCCAAAGCCATGGGTGGTCAGTCACTCCCCGCTCTGGCTCCCCACGCCTACTTCTTTCATCCCCTCCCGAGGATCCGGCTCGCCGTTACTCTCTGGCCCGGGGATGACGAGTTTCCGGCCAAAACGAGCGTACTCTTCGACTCTGCCTGCGGCCACTACATGCCCACAGATGGTCTGGCGATCATCGGCTCCGGATTGGCGAGACGCCTGATCAAAGCATTAGCATCTCCGCCCTAGCCCACATCCTGTCTCGCTTGGATAATCACTGGCTCTGTATCCACAATGCGACCAAACTATCGCCACCTCTTTTTTTTCATCATAACCGACGACCCGAGTTTGTGACCGACGATCACCTCGATTTGGGTTAACTCTGACTGTTTGAGAAGGACAAACTCTACCGTCCCCTGTATTATGTAATATAGGGAATGTCTCCTGGGGGGACATAAAATAGTTTGTCGTTGGGGCAGCCAAGTATCTTCGCTTCATTGAAAGCCCAGCGCATAAAGTGTTGGGGGATTTCTTTTCGTCCTCAGATCTGCCGCAGAATACGGACAAAAAACAGCATCGCATTTCAATAATCTATCCAAATATAAAATTCAAGAGTATGCTTTAAAGGTCGATAAAGAAAGCAAAGTTCACCACCACTTCAATCTGCTCTTACCGAGATTAAAGGGATTTCTTTAAACTCAAGGCTATGATAGTGAATGAAATCGCGGAGATAGAAGTGACTACATAGAATACCTTGAAAATAAAAGAAAGGAGTGGTCATGAGAATTGGAATAATCATTGGCAGGATTGGTGATGTGGATGGCGTTTCCCTGGAAACAGAAAAGTGGATCAAAGTGTTACAAGAAATGGGGCATGAACTATATTTGCTCTCAGGAAGATATAGAAGATCCATACTGGGAGAAGAATTTGAAACTTTAATCCCTGGTTTATCCTTTTTCTCACCAGAATGTGAATGGGAACAAGATAGGGCATTTTTCCTTCCACCTGATGATCCGGAAGAACTTTTAGATCATTTACATCGAGTATCGGATGGCTGGGCAATAAGGATGTTCAAATGGGTTATGCAAAACAATATTGAGATAATCCTAGTAGAAAATGCTTCATCGCTTCCGGCTCATTTAAGTATGGGAATGGCCATAAAGAAATTGGTGGAGCATACTGGATTAAGAATTGTCTGCCACGATCATGATTTTTATTGGGAAAGGGGCAATAGATATTTCACTCCATTTCCCGAAGTAGAAGACATAATTAACGAGACATTCCCATTACAAATTCCACATGCAAAACATGCGGTTATCAATACGCCCAGCAAAAAAGTCCTGAAAGAAAAATATGGTATGAACGGTGTTATTGTTGTACCCAATGTAATGGATTTCGATCAACCATATGGAGAAATAGATGAATATAACCAGGACTTATTAAATTCTATAGGCATTGGAAAGAATGATATACCCTTATTTCAAATCACGAGGATCGTGAAAAGAAAAGGTATCGAAACGGCATTGGAACTTATAGAACGATTAGATAATGAAAATATTAAATTGGTAATCACTGGTAGCGCAAAGGATGATGCGCGCAAGGGTTATTACAAAAAACTTATTAGGATCATCAAGAGAAGAAAATTAGACGAAAGGGTAATATTCGCCAACCGCAGGATTCTCAATGGTAGAGGTGAAACCCCAAATGGTGAAAAAATATATTGCCTCTCTGATGCTTATGCTCATGCTACCGCCTGTACCTATTTTAGTGAATACGAAGGTTTTGGTAATGCATTTCTTGAAGCTGTTTTGTCAAAAACCCCAGTTTTCGTGAATAATTACAAACCTGTTTACTGGCCAGATATTGGCAGTAAGGGGTTTAAAACAGTGATGATTGAGGACAACAAACTAACTGACGAGGCCATTGCTGAGGTGGAAAAGATCATTGTTGACAAGAAGCTGCAAAATGAAATTGTTGAACACAATTACAATTTGGGCAAGCTGCTATTTTCATTTGATACATTAAGAGAAAAACTAGATTTTTTGTTTGAAGCAACATAATTGCTCCTTCGCGCATTCCTCCATTTCCATCAAAACCAAATATTGGTTCAAACTAGGTCAGGAGGTTTTCCGATAATGAATGTGGAAAATATGATGTCCATCCTTCGGGATGAAACTATTCGAACCTGGTTTGATTTGGGTTTATTCATCGACAGATTTAAAGAAAACAGAGAGCAAATGACGGCTCATTTTTCAGGATCATATGATGATTATTTAAAATCATTACATGATGGAGGAATTGCTTTTATAGCCTTCGATTATTCAATTGACGGTGTTTCTATAGAGATTGAAAAGTATGCAAAAACTTTTTATTCAATTTTCGGAGCTTTTCCAATGCACTATATCGGAGGTAAATTCCACGAAAAAGGTGAACTGCTCATACCTCCTGGAGCCAGACGTTTTCAGCTCGATGAATTGGCTAGTTTTGATGATTGGTATTTATATGAATATTTCTTTAACCAAAAATTAGAACGTGGCAATGAAGCATACAATTACCTCATTTTAAAGTTTTGGACGGAAGTGCTCGTTATTACAAAAAAACTCGGACATTACATAGAGGATAACAATATTAAGCTTCTGTATCTTATCAACACAAATTCAAATCCAGGAAATGTATCACTTGCATTGGCAATTGTTTTCATCTCCGAATTTTTGAGCATTCCGGTGATCAACAATAATCATGATTTTTACTGGGAAAGCGGACATAGCGAAATAGATATTCAAATAAAAGGAGTAAAGCCCGGGCCGCGAGATCATTTTTTCAAAAATTATCATTTAGGTGAAGTGTTTTCGATAATTGAAATGATTTATCCATGGATATCACGCACCTGGTTATCGGTAAATATAAACGATATTCAGTGTGAAAAATTAATCAATGAGCACGGACAAAATCCAGCCAACATTACCCAAATTGGTACGGCAATAGAATTTGAAAAATTCAATAAAATTAAAGGAGAAGAGGGGAAAAAAGAAGTTCTTCACCAACTTTCTGCCATGTTTGGAAATTATTCGACCCAAGTATCGGTTTATTCAGTATCAAAGCTTCTCAAAAGAAAAATGGAATCTCATAATGATATATCACCGATGTTAATCGGCGCAGAAGAAAAAAAGGATATCAATTTCGAGACCAATAATATTATTTTGCTTCAACCGACCAGAATCATTTCAAGGAAAAGCATTGAAGTAAACTTTACCTTGGTTAACAAATTATTTGGGGATGACGAATTTATAACTTTCTTGGAGAGGAATAAAGATCTAAAAGTAACATTGTTGATAACCGGCCCTATAGCGACAGGACATTTTAGTTATTTTATGGAGCTCCTGGAACATTTTAATTTTTTGGTATCAAATTTAAATCCAGATGTTAGAAATATGATCTTTCTCGGTTTTTTATTCAGCGAATTTGATAAACCCTCATTCAAAGAAAGGTTTAAAAATCCGGTTGGTATTGGAGAAATATATAGTGTAGCTTCTTTGATATTACTTCCCAGTGAGACCGAAGGCAGAGGACTTCCTATTATAGAAGCGGCTGCCGCAGGAGTACCCTTGTTTTGTAGAAGATTTGCTCCAGAGGCGGCTTATGCAAAAGTCATTGGCGAACACTTGCCAAGGAAAGACTGTTTAATAAATCTGGAATTTACAGACCCCGAATTAACTCCCGGAATAATTGATTCTGTAAAACAAAAAATTCTTACACCCACAGGTTATGAAAGAGATATCCTTCACAATAAAGAAGTCGTTGAAAAAAGATACAGTAACTCCGCATTGAAAAAAGAATTTGAGAATATATTGTATCGATTATTCCTGCAGGTGACGGCGGGTCCAGAATCCTATCAACTAGCAAAAGGTGCACTTAAAGATTACAAAAAACACATTACTGAAAATAAAAGATTTGCGCAAAACATTTTATCCACGAAAAACCGACAATATCTCCCGGGCTATGGACAAATGGCTTATATGCTTTTCTTGAAATCATTGATTGATCCAAGCTATTTCAGAGTGGAAGAAAAGCGATTCCGAGGAATGGCTATGCAATTTGCCAAGGAGCTTGTCGATAGCAATCCTGATCCGACACCCTTATCTCAAGAAGTAATCCATAAATTTTATAATAGCGTAGATTCAACGTTTCTTTTTAGAGATGGGGAAATCCCAATTCGAATAGATCATTCTTTTGCATACAGACATAGAAATAAGAACCATTATCCTTACAGAGATTTAACTCTTCAGGAGTTAAAAGGTGTAATTTCTATACTCTTTCATAAAATTGCTTCCCCTCCAGCAGCAACCAAAATTGAAAAATATAAGGAAATTAGTAATGATTGGAATAAGAATCTGTCTTTGCTTCATAAAAACTCGGAATTGGTAATTGACCACACCGATGAGTTGGAAAGAAAGTTGAATTCAAATATTCCAATTGCTTTCTTCCTAGGGAATCAGATTGAGCTGGAACTTGAACTCTTTGTTATCTATCCTGTTAGAAAAAGGCTAGGTTTGGAAGAGGAAGACAAGATAACACCACGCTCATTGGATATGGGGAATTTAGCTTCAATTTTTATCATTGCGCGTAATAACCCCATTGGAGAATCAATAACGGCAGATGTGTTGAAATCATATATTAAATACAATGCACCTTTAGAGCTGAGATTATTGTTAGAACATGGGGTTTGCAAAATTGTGGGTAGTGAACAACATTCAGTGGGCTTCCATTCGTATGGAGTTGGCCAAGAAGTTAGCAAGGTATTAAAACATGTTAAAAAAGAAAAGGGGATCATTATCACAATCGGTGACGACGCCGCCATAATGACGGACATTGTTGACTTAGATCGATTTCACATTGGGAAAGTGTCCGACACACTTGCTTCCAAGATGATGGGAATTCCATATGGCAGTGGTTATATTCAATGGGTCCCACCTGGATTGCGTTTCGTCCTATCCTATCCCACCCCAGTCCAGACCGGAAAGGACTTCAGTAAAGCGCTGAAAAGTTTCCAATATAAAAATTTATGTGATTCTCTGGGCGAAAGAAAAGTATTACAAATATTGAAAAAAGATGCTGAGGAAAAAGGAACACCGATCAGAATTGTATTAAGAGATTTAGATCATCCTGTTCACGAAAAAACAGAGGTAAGTTATTCTCACATTAATGGACTTTATTCCGATGGTTTACCCTGGGCGGGAGTCTTTGTAAAAATCATCATGCGCCATTCAAAGAAAAAATGGCAGTTTTCAGTAATGTCTACAGCAGAGAGGCCAAAAACCGTTTTAGATTTCGTGGAAGATTTTAATAAAACTACTGGTAGAAACGCAAAAGTTGCCTGGAATGGCGGTTACATTTTAAATCCTGAGCTTGTTGGGAAATTAGGTATTCCAGAGAAGTTTATTGGTTCACCCTTAGGACTGATAATTTCAAACAAAAAAGTTCTTTCACCACCCTTATATAACAAGCCTGCTTTTATTGTTTTGCCAGACGGCACAATAAAAATTAAACGGGTGAATTCATCAAATGGTATGACTATTTCGGATTCATCGAACAGAATCGTATTTTCTCCAGATACTTATAATCCAAAACATCCATTGAATACTCCCTGCTTTTATGATCTCCTTTTTCCTGATGATCAACTGGAAGGAAATGGCAGAATTCTTGTCAGGCTTACAGGCCATACCATCATAGACATAATTCACACAACGGAAAACGAAATAGTTCCGGTATTGCCTGTTGGACTTACCCTTTCCTTCCCCAAAGACCAATTCCCGAAAACTTGGGAAATGGGTATGGAATTGAACATAAAAATGAATGGTTGGGAGGAAATCGACTCAGCTATCGAAGCTGGGCCACAATTATTAAAAGAGGGAGAGGTTTGCATTGACATGGAGCTTGAGGGATGGAAAACTCAAAATTCAATAAAAACGCAGGCTGCCAGATTAGATTATCTTGATAGCCGGGGACCCAAAATCGCAGTCGGTATTGATAAATCCGGCGATCTTACTGTTTTGACAATCAATGGAAGAATTAGAGAATCGGTGGGAGCGACCCATGGGGACATGGCTGAAATATTGAAAACGCAAGGAATGGAATATGCCATGGGCTTCGACCCAGGTGGAAGCAGTACCCTTGTTGTGGATAATAAAGTTTTAAATATCTCGCCCTATAACTCTGAATACGAAAAAGACGTTTATTCACTTCCGCCTGAACCAAGGGCGATTGCAAACGCTTTAATAGTCAGTGAAACTTAGATAGCCATTTATTTTCAAGTCCTAAGGTTTGATGTTTGCGACACTTTTTCAACAGGCAGAATTGATATCAGACACAGCCACACGAAATTACATGGGCCAGTATCCGATGTTTAGATTCGCTGGACTAGCCCACCAGGGCATGCTAACCAAGGACCTTCTGGTTGTAAGCCTGGCTAGCCCTCATGAAATTTGTCTAGTGACCTCAGTTCTGATAAGAAGCGTTACCCGGAACCAAAATCCGGACGGAAATCAGAACCAGAGAGGGGCTTTAAAACACAACCGTAGTCCGCACGGCTACCCACTTTGAGCTGACCACAAGGCTCGCGAAAATCAGAATCCGTGTGGACCGCGGTAGCGGTTCTAGACCACTGGGTTCACATCCGTGCGGTCATGCCCAGGTGACTTCTTCTGTGCATTTCCCTCAAGGAAGAATTCTAATTCTCCAATGAGAACTGGTATTCTCGAAATCCATAAGATTTCTTTCGGATTATGGTCTCTCTGTAGTCCCCCCAATTAAAATCCAATTCAACACGATTTCCGCTCGTAATTACTGCAAGAGGAAGCTGGTGAGCTACTGCTTGCGGGAGTAATCATAAATCAAAAGAACGAGGGTGCGTTGATCCCTCGCTCTTAATATTGAAACACCCATCTTGCATGAATAAAACAATCGTGGCATGACGGCAGAATAACCCATTATCCCGTAAAGTACCTCACCACTGCATCCAGCGCCGTATCCTGCTGAGGGTATCCGCCATCCCAGCAGCTATGCCGACCCGCACTCTTTCCTCTGGCCTGATACGCTATAGCTAGATCCAAGGACAGCGATGGGATGCGTTTCTATTCCAAAGCTTTCCCTTCTTATAATTACCTGCGACCCGAATTTGTGACAGGCGATCTTCATAAATTTGACCTGAGCTCTTACTTGACAAAGCATGCCTTACTGGGGTACTGTTTAGACTCCATCCAAAACGTTTTGGATGGAGGGTTTTTTTCGTATCCACAATAGGGGTTGCACGGTATTGCCAGTTACAATACGCGACGTCGCCAAGAAGCTTGATCTTTCGGTCACGACCGTCTCTCGCGCGCTTGCCGGGTATGATGACGTGGCCCTCACAACCCGCGACCTCGTTATCGAGACAGCGCGCGAAATGGGCTACGTCCCCCAGCACGCGGCCAGACAACTGCGTCGTCAACGCACCGAAACCATCGGGTTGATTTTTCCAACTTCAGCGTCACGTTTCTCCGATCCGTTCTTCAGCGAATTCATTGCCGGCATCGGCGATGAAACCGGCCGCAGGTCGTATGACCTGCTCGTTTCAGTCGCCCCGCCAGGTGAGGCTGAAGAACGCGCCTATCGCTTATGGGCCAACTCGCGCCGCGTGGATGGCTTCATCCTGGTTCGAATGCGAGTGGATGACTGGCGCATCAGCTACCTCACCGAAGAGAATTTTCCCTTCGCCTCCTTCGGCCGCAGCAAAACCCTAGCATCATCACCGTACATTGGTGTGGATGGATGCTCTGGGGTCAAAGAACTCGTGAAACACATCCTTAACCTGGGACATCGCAGGATCGCCTTCATCGGAGCTTCTGAAGAACTCACGTTAGTATGCGATCGTCTTGAGGGCTACCAGGCAGGGCTGGAAGAAGCACAGATTGCTTATGACCCCACCCTGGTCCTCGAAGGTGACCTCACACGCACGGGAGGGTATGAGGCAGCGAAAAAATTGATCGAACGCTCAAACCCCCCGACGGCCATCATCGGCGTGAATGACCTCACTGCTCTTGGTGCAATCCGTGCTGCCCAGGAAAGCGGTCTGATCGTTGGCAAGGATCTCGCCATCGCCGGCTTCGATGGAACCGTGGCTGGCGAGCACGCTCACCCCGCGCTCACAACCGTCTATCAGCCCGTATACGAGATCGGGCGCCAAGTGAGCGCAATGCTCATCGACCTGATTGAAAAAAACGAAGGAGCCGCATTAAAGAACCTAATCCGTCCCCGACTTATTGTTCGGGAATCGACACTTAACAGCAAGCCGGTCGTCACGAATTGAAAGGAGAACAAAAGAAGAAATCTCAAAACACCACTAACCCAATATCGAGCCGTGTGAATCCATATATTGATTCCGTGACCGTCGGAGCACACTAATGACAACCGATCCCATATAGAAAATAACACCCTTGTCACGGGTGAAAGGAGGCGAACCTCAGAGTCAGGAACGCGAGAAAAACAAACTAACTTCCGCAACACGAAACTTTGTGACTAAATACTGAGGAGGAAATTAGATGAAACACTTTAGATATGTCTTGCCCGCGCTATTAATCGCCAGCTTTGTGCTTGGCGGATGCGCTCAGCCAACGCCTGAGACCATCATCGAGACCATTGAGGTCCCGGTCGAGGTCATCAAAGAGGTTGAGGTGCCGGCAGAACCCATCGACAAGACCATTGTTGAGTTCTGGACCACCGACAATGAGGAAGATCGCGTCGACCTCTACGAAGCCATAGCTGCAGCATATATGGCCGACCATCCCGACATCGATCTTCGCATCGTCCCCATTGACGAAGGGAGCATCACCCAGCGCATCGCTACTGCCCGGGCTGCAAATCGCCTGCCGGACATCGTCCGCATGGGCATTGAGCGCGTAGCTGCCTTCGCCGCTGATGGCATTCTTGACGAGGATGCGGCAGTTGCAACCATCGCCAGCATTGGCGAGGACGACTTCCGCGCGGGACCGCTGGACATGGTCGTCGACCCCGCAACCGGCAAGTACTCCGCAATCCCATTTGATGGTTGGATCCAGGCCATTTGGTACCGCGCCGACATTTTCGAGGCTGCCGGCCTAGCCGCACCGACAAGCTGGGACACCATCAACGCCGCTTGCGAAACACTGCCAGGCTCGGGCAATCTTCTGTACGCCCTGACGCTTGGCACTGATGCCGGACAGAACTACGGCCATCAGGTCTTCGAGCAGGTCGCGATGTCCAATGATGCCTGGCCTTTCGACGCAGACGGCAATGTCACGATGAACACACCCGAGATGATCGCGGCGCTCAAGTTCTACACCGACTTGCAGAGCTGCGCGGTTCCCGGCCCGCAATACTGGCGCGGGGCACGCGAAGCGTATGAGCTCGATCAGTCTGGTATGCTGTTCTACAGCACCTACATCATGGACGATCTTGTCGACGGTTCCGGTCTCGCCGACGGTGGCAGTGTCGATATCACCATTACCGATCTCGCCGGGAATACCGGTTTCGCTTCTGAGATGGCCGGTCCAAACGGCTCCGCTTCCTACGGCCAGTTGGTCACCCTGGGCATTATGCAGGGTGCTGATCCTGCGGCACAGGATGTGGTCAAGTTCTTCATGACCGGCGATAATTATCTCGACATCCTCGCCCTCGCCCCCTTCGGCAAAGTCCCAACGCTGAAGAGCGCAGTTGAGGGTTGGGGTGAGCTCAGCGACTACTTCGCGAACTACTCTGACGAGACACTGGCGCAGATCGCAGGTGGTTTCGATACGATGCAGCGCTGGCTTTTCCGCCCGGACTACGATGCCACAGAGAGAGCTGTGGTCGGTGATATTGAGGGACGCTTGTTGATCCCGACGGTCATCAGCAATATCGCTCTCGAAGGAATCATGACGCCGGAGACTGCAGCACAATTCCTGCAGGAGCAGGTTGAGCTACTGTTGGCGGAACGATCCGAATAGCGTCTTAGTGCTCTCTGAACAGAGGGGGCCTGGCTCATCGCCGGGCTCCCTCACTTAACTCCACTTATCATCAAGCAGCTTCCTTACGGGTATTTACCCTCGCGGATCTTTCCGCGGAAAGGAGCCCGATGACTGCCACCACGCAACACAAGCAATCGTCTTTTGCGAAACGCTGGAAGTCACTCGAATCGCGCGAGGGCAGGCTCGCCTGGGGTCTTGTCCTCCCAACGGCACTTATCGTCTTCGGATTGATCATCTTTCCGGCAATCTTCAGTGTTTGGATCAGTTTCCATGACGTCGGCTTGCATAACCTGAACGATGTTTTCCATGCCCCATTTGTAGGCTTTGATAACTATTCCAAAGTATTTCAGGACTTTGCCTTCAAATTTCAAGGGATGCAAAGTTGGGGAGCAGCAGTTACCAGCATCGTTTACTCCTTCCTCGCCACGATACTGACCCTGGTCGTAGGGCTTATCGCCTCACTTCTCCTTAACCTTCCTTTCCGTGGAAGAGGACTTGCCCGATCCATCTTCCTTTTCCCGTACGTAGCTCCAATCGTAAGCGTGGCCTTTGTTTGGCGATGGATTTTGGACCCGCGTCCCTCGGGCGTGCTCAACGATGTCCTCATGCGCCTGGGCCTCATCGATTTGCCGGTAGCATTCCTGGCTACACGTGGGTTGGCCCTTGCCATCGTCATCTTCTTCGAGGCATGGCGCTATTTCCCCTTCGCCATGCTCATGATCCTTGCCCGTCTACAGGCGATCGACAGCACACTTTATGAGGCAGCCGACGTCGATGGCGCGAGCGCATGGCAGAAATTTCGCTTCGTAACAATTCCCGAACTCAGGTATGTTCTGGGTGCTCTCTTCTTGCTCCGCCTGATGTGGACTTTTAACAAGTTCGACGACATCTTCCTGCTCACTGGAGGAGGATTCGGAACCAAGGTTCTGCCCGTCTTGACGTACGAGTTCAGTTTCCGACTATTGGACTTCGGAAGAGGCGCCGCAACCGCGATGATCCTTTTAGTTATTCTGGTTGTCTTCATGGCGTTTTACGTCGGGATCGTTATGCGGAATGTCGATGATGAATAAGAGGTGCAACCATGACTGACACACAGAAACAACTGACACGCTCTCAGGGTAAACACCTCAGCATACTTGACCGGACTGCACGCTGGATCACCCTGCCGCGTTTCATATTCGCAGCCACACTTTTCTTCTTTCTCACCAGTATTCTGTTTCCTTTTTATTGGATGATCAGTTCATCTTTCAAAACCCGTGCTGAAATCAGCGGGCGTGCACCTGTCTACATCCCGAGCGAATGGCGCCTTGATGCCTATCAAGAACTGTTCGATCCCGAAAGCCCTATCGGCAGATTCGGTACGAACATCGTTAACAGTGTCAAAGTCGCCATCCCCACTGCGCTCATCGCCGTGATTCTTTCTACGCTTGGTGCATATGCTGTTGCCCGGCTGAAATTCCGAGGAAAGGATATCCTGCTCAACGCCATTCTCATGGTGTATCTCTTCCCTGGAGTCTTGTTAATCATTCCATTATTCGCCATGCTCGCTCAAATCGGCACCAAAATGGGTTTCAATGTTCAGGACAATCTCGCCGTCCTGGTTGTTACCTACCTGGCAACGACGCTGCCGGTAGCACTCTACATGCTCGCCAACTACTTCAGGACCATTCCGGCTGAGATAGAGCAGGCTGCTATGATTGATGGTTGCAGCCGATTGGGTGTCATTTGGCGCATTACGCTGCCGCTGGCTGTTCCCGCGCTGGTCTCTGTGGCCATTTACACCTTCATGATCGCCTGGAACGAGTTCCTGTATGCACTCGTGTTTCTCAACAGCCGCGAGCTGTTCACTATGCCCATCAAGATCAACACAATCTACAATGAGCCGCAGTCAATACCGCACGTCGTCATGGCTGCTTCTACACTGATGACTCTCCCGGTTGTCTTTCTCTTCCTTGCGCTGGAGCGTTTCCTAACGGAAGGGCTTTCAGCCGGAAGCGTGAAAGGTTAATTTCAAAGTCACTACGATGTGCTGCAATGCCTGCAACATTGTAGGAATCCTCGAGAGTGGAGGAAGATGAGAGGCGCTGTCGCATTCAACCGCGCCTCTTTTTCATCGGAAGACAAATGATGCTTGCCTTGGCTTTAGCCCGGAACCCGAATTACGCGATATGCAGACTTCGATGGGGGGCTGCACAAAGTATCAGGAGAGACATTGCTTGGCGTTCAATTTCCAAATACAATCCGGAATTCTGAAGCAAGTATAGACTGCAGTGCTGTAAATTCCTGCCCTCACTCGTCAGCCAAGTATCCCAATGCGCAGAAGCGGATTAGCTAGGTCGAGTGATTCAGCGCAGACGGCTCTTCTTCATCCGGATTTGAGTCAAGAAGAAGGATGTGTTCGGAGCTTAAGGGTCTATCCAGAGTTATTTGCAAGGATCTATTTTAATAAAAATGAACGTATCTTAGTGTTAAACTCAGAGGAAAATGAAGAACGGTCCCTTTATTCCAGCAACGGTTGAGAGACTCAAACGGCACATCGCTTTGCTTTATGGCGAATCAAACATCAGCGATATCTACCCGCGTCTTGAACGAATTATTCAAAATCACCTGGCACAATCTCCATCGAATGCTACCCATGCAGGTCCGCTAACCGAAGAGGACGCGGTCCTTATTATATACGGCGATCAAGTCCTACGCAGCGGCCAGCTACCTCTTCAAACGCTGAGTTCCTTTCTTCAAAACCAAATAAAAGGGATCGTCAGTGGCGTACACATCCTGCCCTTCTTTCCATATTCTTCCGACGATGGTTTCTCCGTAATTGACTACCGCCAGGTGAATCCGGTTATCGGTAGATGGGAGGACATCACAGGGATTGCATCCGATTTCCGTTTGATGGTTGACGCGGTGGTCAACCACATCTCAGTGAAAAGTGCTTGGTTTCAGGGTTTCTTACAAGGCGATCGTCGTTATCAAGACTACTTCATATCCGTCGATCCAGAAGCGGATTTATCAATGGTTGTGCGGCCGCGCGACCTGCCCCTGCTCACACCTTTCGATACCCATAGTGGTCAATCTCATGTCTGGACAACCTTCAGCGCCGATCAGGCCGATTTGAACTATGGCAATCCAGATGTCCTCTTAGCGATCATCGACCTACTCCTTTTTTATTTTCGCCAGGGGACCCAATTGATCCGTTTAGATGCTATAGCCTTTCTATGGAAGGAAATCGGTTCTGCGTCCATTCACCTTCCGCAGACCCATGCCATCGTCCAATTAATGCGCACGATCGTGGATGCCATCGCACCGTGGGTCTATCTAATCACGGAGACAAACGTCCCTCATCGTGAGAATGTCTCTTACTTTGGTGACGGAAACAATGAAGCACACCTCGTATATCAGTTCGCCTTGCCCCCTCTTGTACTGCACACCCTTTTATCCGGTGATGCTGGAAGCCTGACTGCTTGGGCCTCTGAGCTTGAAACTCCTTCCCGAAACACAACTTTCTTCAACTTCCTCGCTTCCCACGACGGTATCGGCCTGCGACCTGCTCAAGACTATCTCTCTAGCAGTGACATAGACCGTCTCGTCGAGTGGACGGAAGAATGTAAGGGTGGAGTGTCTTATCGTCGTGTAGGCGAAGTCGAAAGGACTCCATACGAACTCAACATCACGTATTTCGACGCGCTGAGGGATCCAGGCAGCGCCGATACCCCTTCCCCAAGATGGATTTCCCGTTTCATCTGCTCTCAAGCCATCATGCTATCTATGGCTGGTATCCCAGGGATCTACTTCCATAGCCTGTTTGGATCAAGAAATGACCTGATGGGCGTCGAAGCAACCGGTCGATTGCGGTCGATCAATCGCGAAAAATTTCAAGCGGATGATCTCGCTCAAAAGCTCTCTGACCCCACGAACACAGCATCTCAGGTTTACCGCGCGTACTGCCGATTGTTGATGGCTAGAAAAAGCCATCCTGCCTTTAATCCATATGCCCCTCAACGCGTACTCAATTTACACCCCTGTATATTCGCTCTGCTGCGCACAGACCCTGATGGACTCAGGCGGATGATCTGTTTACATGAGGTGGCTGGCAAGACAACCAGATTGAATGTGGATATTCACGAGTCAGCCACCACTCATGCCGTCGATATTCTAACTGCCGAGGAACTTGACCTCCGCTCATGCGAACTTGAACCCTATCAGGTTCGCTGGATCACTCTCGATGAGTAAACGATACTGTGAGACCGCTCTGAGCTACGATCCGAACTCGCTACTATCACACCGCAGCCGTTGAGAACAGAGGACGTCTACCGTAGATACAACACAATCGCAAATCACCCTTCCATGATGCAAACACCCCCTCTATCAAGATCAAGCCTTTTACCTTATAGTCCTGAAGATATTTTCGGTATTTATTCCAACCAGGTCTTCACATCTCGAATTTCCACACCCTTATTCCGATCGAATAATTGCGCACAGAGCTGTTTTACGGTATCTTCTCCATCAGTTTTCAACAACCCCTCGACCAGAGCCCTTGGTTGATGTGCGTTGATCTATCGTGGACAATCTTACCGAGGTCCCACCGGACAAGAATGATGCTTACTGTATTAAGAGAAACGCTGCTTATTCGCACATTTATTGAGCTGTTCGGCGAAAACCCCACTCACAATAAACCTCAAATTCGTACTGAGGCCAGGGAGCGATTTTTTCGTCTTCTGACATCAAACACCTTCATTTCGGAGATACTATGAAATCCACACCCAGTCGCATCGGCTTCGTATCGACCCGTTTTTCAGGCACTGATGGCGTATCGCTCGAGACCGAGAAGTGGGCTACGGTTTTTAAACAGATGGGGCATGAGTGCTTTTACTTCAGCGGTGAGTCAGATCGCCCGGAGGAATCCTCCGTCGTCGTCCCCGAAGCTCATTTTAAACACCCCGACATAGAGGCCATAAATCGCGATCTCTTCGACGATATTTCCCGCTCATCGAAAACTTCCGGGCTTGTCCAAGCCATCCGCTTCCATTTGAAGCAGCACTTGTACCAATTCCTGAGAACCTTCGACATCAACCTTCTGGTCATTGAGAACGCATTCGCAATCCCAATGAACGTACCCCTCGGTCTAGCAATGAGCGAGCTCATCGCCGAGACGAACATCCCGACGATCGCACATCATCACGATTTCTCCTGGGAGCGCAATCGCTTTGCTGTCAACGCCGCCGGGGACTACCTTCGCTCTTCTTTCCCACCGATCCTGCCTTCGATCTACCATGTAGTGATCAATTCCTTCGCCGCACAGCAGCTGGCTCTCCGGACCGGCGCCCGCTCATTGCTTATTCCCAATATTATGGACTTCGATAACCCGCCTCCTCCTCCCGACGAGTACGCACGCGATTTGCGCGAGTCCTTAGGAATTGGACCGGAACAGCACTTCCTCCTCCAGCCAACACGAATCGTCCCGCGCAAGCGTATTGAACTCGCTATCGAGTTAACCCGAAGGGTCGATTCTGATAGTGTGCTTGTGATCACGCATCAATCTGGAGATGAAGGCTCGGCATACGAACAACGATTGCGTGAATATGCCGATCTAATGGGCACCCGCGTCATTTTCGGATCAGAGATTGTTAACCATCACCGAGGCGAAACAGAAGATGGTCGCAAGATTTACTCGCTCGCAGACTCCTACCAGCAAGCCGACTTAGTCACTTACCCATCGACGGTCGAAGGTTTCGGGAACGCTTTCCTCGAGACGCTCTACTACAGACGTCCGCTTGTTATCAGCAACTATGCCATCTTTAAGACCGACATCCAACCAAAAGGGTTTCGTGTAATCGGCTTCGATGATTTTATTGAAGACGAGACTGTAAAGAAGGCGAGGGCAATCCTCGATGATCCATCCATCGGGGAAGAAATGGCGGAGCATAACTATCAGATCGCTCGCCGTCATTACTCGTACCACATACTTGAAAGCAATCTGGCCACCATCATGAACCAATGTATGGGATCCTGATCGTAGTTTTTCGGTTTCATTATTTAAAATCTTGGAGCTTGTTAAACTCTTGACCCAACAAACACAACCCTCCGACCGTTCGTTTTTTCAGACAGTCTTTCTCTCGCCGGAAGAACCTCGCCTGCGAGCGGGTTGGCGCCTGCTTCTGCACATAATCCTATACCTTGTGGTACTGATAACGCTAAGCCTCGGAGCGCTGCTCCTCTATCGAGGAGAAGTGGGGGTCATAATAACGTCGATTTCCCCCGCGATCATGATCGAGCTGGTCAGCATCCTGTCTGCAACCTTTCTCGCTCGACGTTTTCTGGATTACCGGAGTTTTTCATCCCTCGGCCTCCAGATCGACCGGCGCACCGTTTATGACCTTATTGTTGGATTCTTCATTCCCGGTCTGATGATGGCCTTGATCTATCTTGTCGAATACGCCGCGGGCTGGACGCAATTTCAGGGGTGGTCATGGCAGACTGTGGGGATGGGCCAATCGGTCATCGGCCTGCTAGGCGGCCTCTCGGCTTTCATCCTGGTTGGTATCAGCGAAGAGATTTTTAGCCGGGGTTATCACTTGCAAAACCTTATGGATGGATTGAACCTTCACTGGGCTCTGTTTCTCTCATCGAGTGTCTTTGCACTCCTGCACTTCTTTAACCCCTCCAGCAGCCTGATGTCGACCCTCGGCTTACTGGCCGCTGGTTACTTCCTAGCGTATGGGTGGGTCCGGACCCGCAGACTTTGGCTTCCTATTGGCCTCCATATTGGTTGGAACTTCTTTGAGGGAAATGTATTCGGTTTTCAAGTGAGCGGGCTTGATACTTTCCGTCTTCTTCTGCACACCCCTTCCGGTCCGGAATTTATCACCGGTGGGGCCTTCGGCCCTGAAGCTGGGTTGATAGCCATCCCGGCAATGCTGCTCGGTGCCTGGCTAGTCAAGCTGTACACACGCGAACGAGTCAAGATTCGCTCCAACAACGCCTGAGCACCCAATCCCGCACCAGCAAGATTAAGAGCTTTCTACTGCGACACCTCACCCTAACCTGACCCTCTTTCGAGATAATGACGGTCATCGTCTCCTATTTCACATCTCGTCTTATCAGACATGTTTCGCCTCGTATGAGCACAGTTCATTTTCTACGAACCGGCTGCTCGCGACAGAGAGGGGACTTTCAAAATCACGATGACCGATGAATCGCGCTTGACTCAAGGGAACGTTTGTTCTATACTGCGACTAATCTAGAACACCTGTTCTTTATGGAGGTCGGCCATGTCAACATTTGCTAGAAGTACTCGTCCAACGCTGGGATCCCAGCTCAATGCAGTCGTACGCAACGCTCTCGACCGCATCCAGGTGCCGCGCACGTCCTTGTTCGGCCTGATCATGATTGGCGCACTGATCGCCTTCGAAGTCTTTAACTACGGGACAACCGAGTTCGCCCTCACGGATCTTCTCGGCAGTCTACGATTCGCAGGGCTGCGCTGGTCAACAATCCTCGCCCTCGCGTTCTGCAGCATGGACTTCGCCGGAATCGCGCGCTTGTTCTCTCCCGATCAAGGTAATATTCGTTCTGGAGAACTTTGGTACCTGCTTGGAGCCTGGCTCCTGGCTGCTACTATGAACGCGATGCTCACGTGGTGGGCGGTCTCCCTTGCCCTGCTTGAGCACGTAGGCTTAGGAAATGAAATCCTGGGACGTGAAGCATTGCTCGGTTCTGTCCCGGTATTTGTCGCCCTTCTCGTTTGGCTTATTCGCGTCTTGATGATCGGGACTTTCACACTGACCGGAAAACACCTGACGAACAAAACATCGCGTCGGTCAACGGCGTCCAGACGCGCCGCGAAGCGGGTGACTGCGACCATGGCCAAGCCAACAGAACGCATGCCGCATACGTCTATCCAGGACCATCCCGCGCAGAAGCCTCAGCCCCAACCAAAGCGCAATGGTAACTACCGTCAACGATCCCTAGCGGCCAAGCCACCGCTCTCGCGCTGATCCTTCATGGGCATACGTACTTGGAGCGAAATGGAGGGGGAGAGCATCCTGCAGGATGTTAGCAGCAATCTTGCTATTCCTGCATGCTCCCCCTCCTTTCCTATCCACAGTATCCCTCTTATCCTTTTGGTCGCGCTCGCAATCGCAGTTACCCACTCATTTGGCGCGTTGCGCGAGCGTTTTCTTTTGGCCATCAATGAAGACGCCGCTGTCTCAATATCCAGCATCGATGAATTTGATGGCGTAGACGGGGAACATATACCTAATCAGCACTTCAATCCAGCCCACGAACTCAACCTAACAGCATTTACACCAGAAGTTCAACGCTGGGGTGTTCAAATTGAGCGCTGGGCGGAAGCTCACGATCTCCCGCCGGAACTTGTCGCCATTGTTATGCAAATCGAATCGTGCGGTAATCCAACTGTAGTTTCGAGCGCTGGCGCGCGCGGTTTATTCCAGGTCATGCCTTTCCATTTTGGTGTTGGTGAGGACTGGATGGATTCCGAGGTCAATGCCGCACGGGGCATGGCGTATCTCGCGCGTTCTTATCAACTATCCAATGGCAAGATCAACTTAACGCTTGCGGGTTATAACGGCGGTCATAGCGTAATCGTACGCCATCCCTCTACGTGGTCCGATGAGACCCAGCGATACGTTTATTGGGGGACCGGGATCTGGAGCGATCTTGACAGCGAGACGGTTCCCGGATTCACCTTGAATGAGTGGTTAATCGCTGGTGGTGAACATCTTTGCCGGCAATCCGCAAACGTCTCCATTCTCTCGTATTCACAAATCCGTCTTACCGACGAAGGGTCTACACCGATCGGCTTGCTAGATGCGCTCTATTGCTGACAGCGGTCTCTGCGGCATAATCACCTACATGTCCCGTCCATGCGGAAACAATATTCAGACTTATTCACCCCTTGAGGCCGCATCAAGGAACTTTATTTCCCTCTCTTCCTGCGGATGACACGATCCTTCTAGCAGTGGAAGAGAAATAATAAACGTCGTGCCCTCGCCAATAGATGACTCAACATCGATATTCCCTCCATGATGGCGAGTAATCCAATAAGCAATCGATAATCCCAAACCGGCGCCAGCTCCTTTGGTTCTGTTTCGAGATGGGTCCCGACGATAAAAGCGCTCAAAGATTCTCAACAACTCATCTTCTGGGATACCAGGTCCTTCATCAATCACACTGAGCTTTGCCCACTGCCCTTCACACTTCAGAGCCAGACGCACTTCGCTCCCATCAGGGGCATGTTCAAGTGCGTTTGCGACAACATTGAGTAAAACTTGCTTCAATCGATCTCGATCACCTTCTACACGCGCTTGATCTTCATCCCCAATTCGCACGTTAACTCTATCTCCTGCAAGGACTTTCGCTTGCCGAAACACCTCTAACATCAACGTATCAAGTTCAACCGGGTCTTTTGAAAGGGGGAGTTTTCCTGTCTCAGCTTGTGCTAGCAACAGCAGATCACGCACAAGGCGCGTAAGACGATCTACTTCAGAGCTGATCGCATCCAAGGACTCCTCATCAGCCACGCCAAATTGCCGGATAAGGTCGACATTTCCACGGATCGCTGTTAACGGTGTTCGCAGCTCATGTGAGACATCAGCGAGGAACCGCTTCTGTGTGTTAAAAAGACCCTCCAGTCTTTCCATGGTTGCATTGAAGGCTTGAATCAATCTACCCACTTCATCCGTCGTGCGCCCAAAGAGTGGAATCCTTCGCGAGAGATCATCTGCACCCGTAATTTGAATTGCGGTTTGAGTGACATGATCGAGTGGACTCAGGGCTGCACCGGCCACCAAATACCCAAATATCGCAGCAACAATCAACGCCAGGAGTTCTCCCACCAGAAGCATGATCAACAGCGTCTGCGTAACTAAATTGACTGTCGCCAAAGAAGTGCCAAGCTGCAAATACCCCAAAACTTCGTTCCCGGGCGTTGATAGCACTGGCACGGTTAGTATGCGGTAATCTACCCCCAGAATATCTCGTGAGCTGAATACATTCTCATCCATGGAGATGTTTTCAGGATCGAAAGCCCTTTCCACTGGCGGCGTATTGTCCGACTGCCATACGATTTCCCCATCATCCCCTAAGATCTGCACCGTGACATTGGAAGTTAATTCCAGTGCCCTAAGAGTAATCGCCAAATCTTCCGGAATTCCATCTGCCAGCGTAAGAAGGATGTCGTCCGCAGTGCGATCAAGTGTTTTTTCAATCTGGTTTGTGAGGTTAAAGGAGAGCATAACATAAACAATACTGCCGAAGAGGACCAAGATAACAGCGAGTACAGCGGTATACCAGAGCGTTAAACGAGCACGGAGAGTCACGAATTTTCTCGAAGCACGTATCCGACACCTCGAACAGTATAGATGAGGCGCGGTTCTCCTTCCGATTCGGTCTTCTGTCTCAGGTAACGCACATACACCTCGATAATGTTGCTCTCTCCCCCAAAATCATAGCCCCATACACGGTCATAGATCAGATCTCGAGTGAGTACCTGGCGCGGGTTGCGCAAGAAGAGCTCCAACAATTCATACTCTTTTGCGGTCAGTTCGACCTCGCGTTCACCCCTGAATACCTGATGCGTTCCTGTATCCAGCCGCAGATCGGCAAAGGTCAGAATTTCCGGCGCTTCCGTCTTTGCACGCCGGATAAGCGCCCTTATTCGTGCTAAAAGTTCATTTAGAGCAAATGGCTTAACAAGATAATCATCTGCTCCAGCATCCAAACCCAGTACTCGATCGGATACTGACTCTTTCGCAGTAAGCATTATGATTGGCAGGTCACTGGCGGCGCGTAATCGCCGGCACACTTCCAATCCGTCCAAACCCGGTTCTATTTCAGGAAGCATCCAATCGAGGATGACCAGGTCAGGAGGGTTATCCCTTGCAACCTGAAGCCCTTCCGTCCCGTTCACAGCAGTTAGAACACGGTACCCTTCATACGCCAAGCCTCGGCGCAGAAATTGTAGAATTCGCTCTTCGTCTTCGACGATCAATATCTTCTCATGCATTGAGTATCTGGTTCCTCGTCGAACTTGATGATATCTGTTGCCGATACGAGTTATTCGCCAATGGAATTATCTTCATAATAAGTACGACGAGGCACGAATAATAAGTCATAATGGTTGTGATAGGTTGTCATTCTTATCAGAAGCACAAATGGCGCTAAAATCCTCTTAGCTCCCAGACGGCAGCTTTCTCAAGCGCAGAGCGTACTTCTTCGTCGCTTCGCTCCTCAGAATTACACACTCGCATCTTAATCAAGTCGTCTTACGACTAGCAGAATTTATACCACAGCGCCGGAGGAAATGGATGAAGCCGCCACAAAGGGCGGCTCCATATTCGCTCTGTGCGTGTGCGCTATGCTAGTTCTATAGTAGCGCCTGCTGTCTCGAGCTTGGTCTTTGCATCTTGCGCAGCTTCTTTCCCTACTTGCTCGAGAACTTTCGCCCCTACTGTTTCGGCGAGGTCCTTTGCATCCTTTAAGCCAAGCTGAGTGATCTGGCGGATAGCCTTGATTACATCGATCTTCTTCGGTCCAACATCCTTGATAATCACATCGAACTCGGTCTTTTCTTCCACATCTTCACCCGCCCCTGCTGCGGCAACGGCAGCAACAGCAACCGGTGCTGCGGTTGAAACACCCCATTTCTCTTCCAGCAACTTGGTGAGTTCAGCTGCCTCAAGTATGGTTAGTTTGCCAAGGTCCTCTGCAATTTTCTCAATGTTTGCCATTGTTTACGATCTCCTTTTTATTTTTTTTCTAATACAAATTTTTAAAAACAAGTAGTTAAGCTGCTGCAGCTTCTTTTTCAGAATACGCCTTAAGGACGGTTACCACTTGCCGCACAGAACCCGATAACACCCTGGCTATCTGTGCTGCTGGCGCCTGCAACGTACTAAGCAGCTGTGCTTGTACAACAGGCATTGGCGGAAGTGCTGCCAAGCTCTTCACCCTACCGCTATCGAGGATTTCTCCGTCGATGACCGCTCCTTTGACCCGAAATACTTTTGTCTGTTTGGAGAGGTCGACGATTGCTTTCGCCAATCCTGTGACATCTTCGTCTGTCGCCCCGATCGCTGTCGGCCCATCAAGAAAACCCTCAGGTTGCGGCATGCCGATATCATCTATCGCTCGCTTTGCCAGTGTATTCTTGATTACGTAGAACTCGCCGCCTATTTCGCGAATCCTCCCACGCAGCTCTTCGAGTTCCTTAACACTCACACCCGCATATTCTGTGAATATCACAGCGGTGTTCCGACTAAGGATATCTTTATACTGCGCAACAAGTTTTTCCTTCTGTTCTTTTGTGATTGCCAATTCCTCTCACCTCCTTCTATCGATAAATAAATTGAGCCTCTGCTTCGCGATGACCATTGAAGCAAAGGCTGATGAAGAAAGCGTTGGTTGACGATCTTGCTGCTTTCAAGCCTTCACCTGGGCAGGGTATTAAGCCGTCAACTAGTGACATGGCGCCTGCTGTCTTCGGCGAAGCTGCGTGTTCTTTTCCGAGAAAGGTATCTGTCTCAGTTAACTCCTATACTTATTCTACCATTGCAATTGCTGCGCTGGGGTCAACTCGTATCCCCGGTCCCATCGTGCTCGTTATAGTGATCGATTGGAAAAATGCTCCCTTTGACGCCGGTGGCTTCGATCGCCGAACCGAATCTATGAGCGCGGAAAAATTCTCAAACAACTTTTGCGTTTCAAAGGAAGCTTTACCAATAGGGACATGCAAATTCGCAGTTTTATCCGTTCGGAATTCTACCCTGCCCGCCTTTAATTCCTTTATTACGCGCGGCAAATCATCATCGGGAACAACAGTCCCGGCCTTTGGATTTGGCATTAGTCCGCGCGGACCCAGTATCTTTCCCAGCCGCCCAACCGTGCTCATCATTTTCGGTGTTGAGACTGTGGCGTCGAACTCAAACCATCCATTCTGGATTTTTTTTATGATCTCATCGTCGACAATGTAATCCGCACCCTCTTTTTGGGCCTCACGTGCGGCTTCACCCTCTGCAAAGACAAGAACACGAACGGTTCGCCCTAGACCATGCGGCAACATTACGGTGTCTCGCACCTGTTGCTCGGCGTGTCGTGGGTCAACGCCAAGCCGTATGTGTACTTCAATGGTGCCGTCGAACTTCGTAAACGAAGTCTCCTGCGCCAACTTCACCGCTTCCATAGGCTCGTATTTTTTCGTCCGATCTATCTTTGCGAGCGCTTCGAGGTACTTTTTTCCATGCTTTGCCATTTTGAAATACTCCCTGTGGTGCTTACGGGCTAGTCTTCGCTAGCCCTCCCACTAATTCTCAACCGTGCCTTCAACAACGATGCCCATGTTCCGCGCCGTCCCCTCTATCTGGCGCATTGCACCTTCGATGTCGACGGCGTTCAAATCCTTCATCTTGATCTCAGCGATCTCGCGAACTTGATCCCTGGTGACTTTTCCGACTTTCTCCCGGTTTGGTTCGCCAGAGCCCTTCTCAACACCTGCCGCTTTGCACAATAGAACCGCAGCCGGGGGGGTCTTTAATATGAATTTGAAGGAGCCATCCGTGAAAATACTGATCTCTGCCGGGATGATTTCTCCTGTCTTGCTCGATGTCCGCGCGTTGTATTCCTTACAAAATACCATCAGGTTAATGCCATGGGGTGCCAGCGCCGGCCCTATCGGGGGTGCCGGATTGGCTTTTCCTGCCTCGATCTGAAGCTTAACAATTGCCTTTATTTTCTTTGCCACGTGCTTACTCCTTTTGTGGTGTTAACGGGCAGAATAGCCCTCCCACATGCGATCCTTCAAGATCACGCTTTATCAACTTGCAGGAAGTCTAACTCTACGGGTGTTTCACGACCGAAAAATGACACCATCACGCGAACCATTGCGCGCTCCATATCGATGTCCGCTACTGTTCCGATGAAATCGTTAAATGGGCCATCGGTAATTCGTACTTTTTGCCCGATTGTATATGCCAATTTGATGCGAGGGGCATCTGCCTCCATCCGCTTAACTATTTTCGCTACTTCCTCCGGCCGCAGGGGGGTCGGCTCGTTACCCATCCCCACAAATCCCGTCACACCCGGAGTATTGCGTACGACATACCACGAATCTTCATCCAAGATCATTTGAACAAGAATGTACCCTGGGAAAACGCGTCGCTCCACAGTTCTGCGTTTTCCATCTTTAACTTCGATCTCTTCCTCGGTAGGGACAACCACGTCGAAGATCTTATCCTTCATCCCCATCGTCTCGATCCGTTGTTCGAGGTTGTGCCGAACCTTGTTTTCATATCCTGAATAGCAATGAATCACAAACCACTCACGGCCATCCGCAGTTGCTTTTCCCTTCTCCGCTGCGACTTCAGTGGCCTCTTTGGGTTCCTCTTGCTCATCCGCAGTTTCAAGCGCGCCCTCCTGCGTTTCAGCAGCGGGGTCATCCACGCCTTCTTCTGCCGCATCCGCTTCAAGCCCCACTTCTACGGTCTTAATAGCCTCATCTCCCAAATCCTCAGACTCTTCCTCATCGGCGACAAAATCATTCTCTGCCGAGGTCTCATCTTCGGATTTGTCACTTTCTTCTGGAATCAAATCACCTTCAGCGGAATCGTCGACGCCGGTTTCGGATTCATCCTCAGCGGTTTCCGACTCAGCTAAGCTTTCGTCCGAACCTTCAGGCGCCGCGGTTTCTTCACCCACCGGGGATTCTGACTCTGTCGTGGCATCCTCAAGATTCTCGTCCTCGCCCGATACCACTTCTTCGATCTCGGGTTCGTTCTGAGGATTACCATCTTCCTTTTTATGTTCTTCCATGAGCGCTATTCGCCGATCTATCCAAGACTGATGATAAATCCCATCACCCTTGAGAAAATATAATCCAAGGTGCCCAGCAATCCACTCATAAAACCAACAACGATCAACACGATGATCGTTAACTTGGTAGCCTCCTGACGCGTAGGCCAGGTAACCTTCTTCAATTCCGCACTTGTATCACGAAAATAGCGGACTACGGGATTTAATTTCTTTTTTGAGGCGGCTCTTGATTTTGCCACTCAAACACTCCTCAGATTAAACGACGCCATTATCTTTCAGGCGTCGCAGCTCGATCAGGCAGGCGAGGCAGGACTCGAACCCGCAACCCCCGGTTTTGGAGACCGGTGCTCTGCCAAATTGAGCTACTCGCCTGTACAGGGTCTTAGCAACCCCTACTTGGTCTCACGATGCAGTGTGTGTTTCCGGCAACGCTTACAATACTTATTAAATTCCAATCGACCCGGGTCGTTTCGCCGGTTTTTCTCGGTCGTGTAATTTCTTTCGTGGCAGACGGTACATTCCAGTGTAACGACTGGGCGAACATCTTTCTTAGCCATATTCTAATTACTGCGCCTATTTAAACTGCCTTCGGCGCAAATCTCCTACTCTAATATTTCAGTAATAACGCCCGCTCCAACCGTCAAACCGCCTTCACGGATCGCAAACTTCGAACCTTTCTCCAACGCCACCGGCGTGATCAGCTCCACCGTCAGATTCACATTGTCCCCGGGCATCACC
>DAOUDJ010000275.1:0-2990 GCA_034430795.1 Anaerolineales bacterium
TACCACAACCAGCTGTAAAACCATCTTCCCAAAGGGATGTTACCCATTTCGCTGACCAGTTGTCTAAGGGGACATCTTGGAATACTTGAACGGTGGGAATTGCCGGGAAGAAGGATAGATCATGGATGCCGCGCTCAATGAAGACTGCGCCCTCCGCACGATTCATAATGTTATCAGGGCAGTAGAGGCGGGGATCGGCGGAGCATCCGGCGACATAGCCGGCGTTGAAGAGGGCATTGATGTAATCGAAAGCCCAATGGTCTGCTGGCACGTCTTCGAAGATGGCGGTGGGCGAAGGTGTAGGTGAAGGCGTTTCGGTGGTTGGTACCGGTGTCTCTGTTGTGGGTACCGGCGTCTCCGTTGTCGGGTCTGGGGTCACGGTGGTAGGTTCCGGGGTGACCGTTGTTGGCACTGGCGTCTCAGTTGTGGGCTCTGGTGTCTCAGTCGTGGGTTCTGGGGTGTCCGTCGTTGGCACTGGCGTCTCTGTTGTCGGCGTCGGCGAGGGTGGGAGAATACCAAATGGGTTCTCGGTAGACCACTCGGGACCGGCAGGTGAGCCGCCAACATATAGCCACCCATTACTCGTGCCGCTATCATAGCCGCCAGCATCGTAGATAACGTTCCCGGATCCGGTGTAGAAACGAAGAAGTCCTATCGTCTGGGCATCGGCGGGATGCGCCTCGGTAGGATGTGTGAAATCAGCGAGATAACGGAGCCAACCCGAGGTGCGGACATCGTCGATCCACCCTATGAATGGAAGACCAATACCATCTTTTCCCCCACCGATAACCAGATAGGAATCATCCGTGCAAATATCAGTCCCAGATAAACCGCAAGTTGCAGACGGCGCAGCGCTGTCGGGATAACTGATATCACCCCCGGGTCCGGCTTCTGCCGCTTGGAGCACGCCGTCGACAAAGAGCCAGAGCGAACCGTCGAAATAGTCGCCGTTTGAGGCATTCCAGCGATTGCGTTGAATCACGACGTGATGCCATGCGCCATCATCTACGCGGGCAGTGCTGCATATCGTAAAGCTTTCCCCGGAGGATCCCGTAACCCCAAAAGCAATGTTTCCTTCTGCAAGTGAGACTCCCCATTCGTGTGTCCCGGCTGAGCGGGAGCGATTGAAGATGAGGTTGCCCGCTTTCCAATTATCATTCGCACCGCACGTTATGGCGGGTGCTGAATTATCTCCAGGGTTGACTTTCATCCACCATTCAATGACAAAGTCGGTAAACCCCACGTCCATCGGTGGACCGGGGTTCGTGCGCGCCGGATCGTCGATGGGGATTTTCAGCCGGTCGACGTCGCTGGATGTGTTGCCGCGGAAGCGCAGACTGTAATCCATGGCGTTACCGTAATAGGTGTGATAATCATTCGTTAACCAGTTCCAAGGGATCAGTGTAACCCCATCACGTTCAATGTTCCCTGAAAAATACGGGTTTTCACCATCGGGCCCCGCGTGAATTGTCCAACCAGATAATTGCAGGCCTTCCAAGTCATAAGGGGCACCGTTGTAGAAGAGCGCAAAGTGGACATGGGGACCGCTAGCCCAGCCTCCATTGCATGTCTCCTCGCCAATTCCTCCGATGAGTTGGTTGCGGCTCGAAGGGCCAACGGGTCCACTCGATCCCAAATTCACCAGGTGGTAGTAGTGTGTGCTCCATCCGCCGCCATGGTCGATCTCTACCCAGCAAGGGATGTCGGTGATAGCCGGGTTCGGGTCAAAGATAACCTTATCGCCAGGAGCTGCTGCGACGGTGTTTTTGTAAGGAGAGTCGGGGTAGTTGCTCCATTGAATCGAGAAATCCAAGGATGAACGGTCCGGGTACGCATCCCCTCCAGACCAGCTGTGAACTCCGGAGAAGGTCCACGTCGCACCAAGCGGAAATGGAAGCTGGAAATAGTCATCAGGGGGTGGCGTGTCCGGTTCTAAATTGTTCGATGTGTCAAGCGGATCGGTATCAGGGAAAAAATACCCAAAGGCAGTTTCAAAGTCTCCAATTCCTCCAATCGCCTGCGCGCTGAGACCCGGATTCTGAAGTCTTCCTTTTGACTCCAATGCGACCAGGGCGTAACTGGCCGAGGAAGGGCTCCAGGTTAATTCTGCGAGGGTGCCGTCTTCAAACTTGAAACTTTGATTGCTCTGAGCGAAAAGCGGTGCCCTGCCTCTGCGGCGGGTCCCAAGCTCATACATGTGTTGGTAGAAGGCTAGAGATAGGTCTGCGCTAGTCTCCTCAATGAATTGGTGGACGGTGTCCGAGTTTGTTGAGGGATCCAGGCTCGAGACAAAGCCGTAATTTGATTCCAATAAAGCCAGGACCACACGGGGGTTGATGGTGTAATACCGCGCCCAACTCTCGATACTCTTAGCATAGGGAGCAAGCGGAGAGTCCATTCTGTTGAGAAACGCTTCGATGTCGAAATTGCCGACATTAGGTCCCCAGACGAACTGACCGTCGGAAACGATGGAAGAAGTGGTTTGAAAACGGATCTGAAGGGTGCCTTCGGCAGTCCGAATGCTGCCTTCTGTCGAATACAGCAGCTTCGCGAACGCGGGCGTCGGAATCAGAAAGATCGCAATGGTGAGAACTAGCAGAAGACCCGCAAGCACAGCGAAGGGAAGGGTGTACGACTTCCTTGGATCTTTCGGGTGGTTGCAGCGCCTTTGTAGTGTTGGCGCTAAAGTGCGCTTCTTCATAATCTTTGGTTTATTCTTCCTCGTCTAATCATCCATCGTAACCCACGCTTTTTACCATCTCAATCACCCCGTAGTCCTTGCCCTTAATCTTTTGTGCTCTGCTACGGATTAGCGTCTAAACATCCTCAGGGGGCATGCAGATTCCATGCCATAAAGAGGAAATTACGGTAAGGGCAACCCACCCTTGGCCTGGACCATCATGTAGGCTGCCCAAGCTCGAGTAAGAGGTTCTTCTGGACAAAACAAGGAATTAGGATCAGTCTCGCAGGGTAGAAGTAGCCCAGAACCA
>DAOUDJ010000276.1:0-2922 GCA_034430795.1 Anaerolineales bacterium
GCCATGCCAGTCGGCGACAGCGATCGCCAGCAATCTGGGCAATACCTTCTCGGTGCTGGTAGGTCGCCGCAAGTGGATACCAAAGATGAGCGAGAACGTGCGCTTATATGGCCACGGTCACGCCATGGTTTCGATGCGCCCGTTGGAGTTAGGCGTGCACGATTTCCAGGTCGACCATGACCTGACCTGCGACCGGCTGCTGAGCGAAGGGCGCAAGGCTATCCGGGAAGACGGCGCCGAGGTGCTCATACTCGGCTGTACAGCCGAGTATGGGTTCAACAAAATTATGCAGGCTGAACTGGGCGTGCCCGTTATTGACGCGGTCACAGCCCCTTTCAAGTACGCCGAGTTCCTGGCTGAGATGGCGGGACGTTTCGGTTGGTATCCGAGCCGCATGTGGGGCAACGAAGCCCCGCCGCAAAAAGAATTGGAGGACTGGGGTCTATTCGACGAACCAGCGCCTACCGGCAGGATGCTTACGGGGGATGAGCTTGACGTTTAGAAGCTGCCACTGATTCCTAAACTGTTGAGATCACCGGATTCTCCTAGCATCGGAGACTGAGATGGCGTCTGCACCGCCGTCATTCAATATCAACCCACTCAAGGTTGTGATGGCCAAAATATAGGCATCCGTCCTAGAAAATGTGCCTGAACAAACTCTAAGCGATACAATCACGGTCTTGAATTCATGACGGGAAAGGTAGACCGTGATTTCATCTCTTCGCCTGCCTCTATCCTAACGTGATCTATATTAATAATCCGTAGCCATCAATAGCTCATGATCATCACTTGGTATAATACGCCTCCGATCTATGGAATTTGCCTTATGAAGCGAACCTGAGTATCATGTAAACCAATCAATAATTCGGCTCGTTAGTTTGTTACCTGGGAGGAAAAAGGACGGCAAAGGGTCTTGGCCTTTTTCGATACAGGCAGAATGGAAACCCTTCACCGGGTTTGAGGCGATTACGGCATAGGGTCCTAAATGCACTCGACGAGGACCTGCAAAACCCCCACCGTGGGTTCGAATCCCACCGTCGCCTCAGCATAAGGGTCCTGAGAAAAGAGCGCATAAGGGTCTGTGAAAGAGTGCATGCCCCTCATGCGTTTTTTTCGATTCCGGCAAAGGGTCCTGAAACACTCTCGCGGCTAAGGGTCTTGTCTCACATGAAAAAACACGAGTAACCACCAGGCAACATCAAACAACGGCGGGCAACTGACGCTGGACATGGAGTATCTACGATGGTTATGAAATCAAATCCCAAGAGAACTGATCTCCTGACCAGTCGCAAGACTATCGTGGAGCATCCCTTCCCCCTTCGGTGACCTTCGGCGGAACTATCAAATTAAGCATGGATCAGGGTTATTTCTTGATGAAAGGAATACCAAAAACCAGCGCTGAAACACCTGCACTTGCAGCGCAGGTGCAAGTATGAGCCTCTCGTTTCTTGCCTATAACATCAAAAGAGTGATCAATATCCTGGGAGTACCCAAAATGATCGAAGCCCTGGGGTGATCCAGGGCTTTTTTTGTCTTTCACCAGTTTTGGCGGTCAATCTATCGGAATACGTCGATACTCGCTGCTAGAGCTGAGCAGTCGCAGCCTTTTGGCTGCTTTTCACACGGTCTGGCGAAACGTTAGGCGCCCTAAGGAATAGTAATCTTAAGTTCAGCCTCAACGTAGTTCCTTGGCTAGTACTCTCTCAAGGTTTGTCCGGAACTCTTCGGCGTTGACCCATAATCCCCTGTCAATTGGTGGGGATCCTTCTCGAAGGAATGGCTTCAGCATGGGCCCAACTTTGTCGTCAATCTGAAAAGCAGGAAGGTGAGATTGAGCTTCAGGATCTGAGTGTTCGATCAATTGATTTCGTACAGCCCTTACTCCAGGAGCGTCAAATTTGGTAAGGCCAGGAAGAAGAAGGAGGATTTCGCGCAGTCTCCAAGCAATAAAATAGAAACACTCTGTGAACAACTCGAGCATCTCGGTAGCCTGGAACACACTCTCCATGAGCGATTCAGTGTTGAGGTTCTTGTCCCCAGATGAACCGCTCCGGTTGTTGGCAACTTTCAGTCGCCTGCGCGCTTGTGCAGGTCGTCGTGCTCTTTCTTCGTCAGGACCCGGAGGTTGCTTGGGTCATTGTTGTGTGGGTCCCGGTCTTTATGATGGATCTCGAGTCTGTCAATACGACTCTTCTTGCCGGTCTTGTCAGACTTCGTACCCCGTCGCCTGATGATCTCTTCCTTTTCCTTCTTCCTGAGCAAGCTCATTCTGTATCTCCTTTCTGTTGCCAACTATTATTGAATGGGGACCACCCATATTGCAGGATAAATGATTATACGGAACAGGGGGTCTATACGTTTGTCAGCGAAGTTATTGTGGCAATGATCCGTAAAAGCGAGGATGACGTAGGCAATGCTAGGTGTACTTTCCCCATAAATACCAATTACACTTTACTGCATTCCACGGGTAACTACAAGTAAAGAAGAAAGAGAAGGGGCAAACCCTATTTACCGAAATACCGGAATCGGTAATTACTGACACACCTCGGGGAGACCATTCCTGTGCCCATTTTGTGCCTCGCTCACGGTAACACCTATCCAGGGCATAGCGCACCTCCTCCATGAGGAAAGTGTCAACCATGTCCTTAGAATTTGTGTCAACCATGTCATTAGAATTTATTGTCAACTATGTCCTTGATTGGTTCATAGTTTCTAATCTAATGAATCTGCTAATTCATAGAGACGATAGATTACATCTCTGGCAGGATCCCCTTCCAATCTCATGCGTGTAAGCTCGCCCGAATTAAAAAGGTATCGACCCTTGTGAACATCTTCGGGATAATATTCACTCCACTTCCTCAAGACATCTTTCGCCCTCGGATGATTATGTGCTAATTGACCTTCAACTTGCATCATATGAAT
>DAOUDJ010000277.1:0-6468 GCA_034430795.1 Anaerolineales bacterium
CTGGACTCCGAGGGCGGTCGGTTTGAACCCGCCGTCGACATCGCCGGCGAGGGCGTCTATCAAACCGCGGAGAAACTTCGCCAACGCTATGGATCCGGGATTGGATTAGCCCTCATCGGACCCGGTGGTCAGAGACAGATGCTCGCCGCCGGTATCCAGAATCTCGACAAGGACGATGAACCCTCACGAATAAACGCCCGTGGTGGTTTAGGCGCCCTGATGGGCAGCAAACGACTGCTGGCAGTCGTTATCGATGCCTCCTCTGGCGAGCCTCCCCGGCTTGAAGATGAGGAGTTAATTAAACGTGCACAAAAACACTTCGTCGACAAGCTGCTCGAGCAGCCGCAAACAACTGCCTACGCAGAGTACGGCACCGCGGCGATGACGATGATGTGCGACGGCATTGGCGCACTTCCTACGCGCAACTTCTCAATCGGCACGTTCGAGGGCGCACAGGCGATCAGCGGAGATGCGCTGCGCGATCTGCTGCTCGAGCGCGGCGGAGATAGCCAAACCACGCATGCCTGCATGCCCGGTTGCACTATCCGCTGCTCGAACTGCTTCGCGGACGATTCGGGGAAGAAAATCGTCTCACCGATCGAATACGAGACGATCGCCCTGTTGGGGAGCAACCTGGGGATCGACGACCTGGATGTGATCGCGCGTCTCAATTGGGCGTTGAACGACCTGGGGCTGGACACCATCGAAATCGGAGCAGCGCTCGGCGTTGCGGCCGGAGCCGGGTTGATGGAGTTCGGCGATGGGGAGCGCGCTTTGGCTCTCATCGATGAGATCCGCCGGGACACGCCTCTCGGACGGGCGCTGGGGAATGGCGCCGCATTCACCGGATCGGCTCTGGGTGTGTAGCGTGTTCCAGTTGTGAAGAATCAGGCAATTTCAGCCTACGACCCGCGCGCGCTGAAGGGCACAGGGGTGACCTACGCCACCTCCCCCCAGGGCGCCGACCATACGTCCGGATTAACCATCCGCGCCAAAGTGAACCACCTGGATCCTCAAGGTCAGGTGGATGTCTCTCGCAAAGCGCAGATCAACATGGCCGGTTACGACACGCTGGGCGCGTGCCTCTTCAGCGGTTTCGGTTTTGCCGATGCGCCGGGCGCCATTCGCGATCTGCTTATTGGCCGTTATGGATGGGATGTTCCAGACGACATCCTTCAGCGATTAGGCGAGGAAACCCTGCAGCTTGAGCGGGCCTTCAACCGCGCGGCGGGGTTTTCCGCTGCCGATGATCGCCTGCCAGAATGGATGACGACTGAGCCGCTTCCGCCACATAACCGTGTTTTTGACGTCGATGCGGAAGACTTGGACAGAGTTTTTACTGCCTATCAGGATCTTCAGCAATCTTAGTCGGATATCCCTGTGTGTATGCCCTCGCCTGGAAGTTGCCCTCTTCTCAAGCTTTGAAAATCACCTTCATAAATGGAGTTCCCCCTCACGGATGAGTAACATCCAGCGTTTTGGGGATACGAGGGCGGGTAAAACTTCGTATACTGACCTCACAGTAGATGCGTTGAAATACATACGGATAACCTTCGTTCTAATCCACTAGGAAACTAGGGGGATACAAATTAACAAGAGAATCTGTTAGGATTTTGTAAGGTTGACGCAGTAGAAGCGTCGCCAGTACCTGAAAAACTGAATAGCCCGGCTCAGCGAAATGGCAAAACCACCGAAAGGTGGCGACGCAAAGCATTAGGGTCTAAAGCTGAATACCTCAGCTATGACAGCCTGCTACCGAAACGAGAAGGTACAAGTCTAGTCTCAAACCGTGTAGCGACCTATTGCTCACGGTTTTTATTTTTTTCCGGGGCGGAGGGTCCAGGGCAGAGAACCGTGAGCAACACGGTTGGTGAAGAGAATTGGTGAGTGGAATAAACGAAATGAGAAGCTTGAAGCGTGAAAGGTCCACAATGACTAAGCGGCATCACAAAGGGCAAGGGTTGGTGGAATTTGCTGTCGTTATGCCCATGATTCTAGCGCTCATTATGGGCATCGTTGAGTTTGGCCGTTTGATGATCGTTTATATCGGCGCAGCCACAGCCAGTCGAGAAGCGGCGCGCTACGGCGCATCTGTGGGAATCGGCCCGTCCGGAATCGAACACTATCGGGACTGCGACGGGATCCGAGATACAGCTAAAAGAATATCCGGGCTAACGCCGATCGAGGATAGTGACATCACGATCCAATATGACAACCCAACGACCGGCTTCTTCGAAGCATCTTGTCCCCCCAGCCAGTTTGAACTCGGTGACCGGATCATCGTGCAAGTCAACCTTACTTTCGACCCGATCGTCCCATTGGTCAGTATCCCGCCGATCCCGATCGCATCGGAAACAAAACGAACTGTCCTGCGGGATATCTATATTAAGTAACACTATGTAGGAAACAGCATTTATTTTGCCGGAAAGAGGAGCGCACATTATGAAGATGGATAAAGAGCGCAAGGGAGAACGAGGCCAGAGCCTAACCGAGTTTGCAGTTGGGGTGATTTTCATCCTGGTCCTGCTCGCCGGTGGCATGGATTTCGGTCGTGCCTATTTTAGCTACATCAGCATCCGTGATGCGGCTCAAGAGGGCGCAGCCTACGCTTCCATTGCCCCGTCCGACGTCACAGGCATTCGCTCCCGAGTTCGCGATACATCCTCGGAACCAATCGATCTTTCATCCTTCATCGATGATCAAATTGATGTCGTCGTCTCCGGCAGCGCTTGCGCCGGCAATACCGTCAGCGTGACGGTGGAGTACGACTTCAACATCGTTGCCCCTTTCATCGCCGGAAACACCTTGCACCTGGAAGCGGAAGCAATCGATACGATCCTTCAGCCGCCTTGTTGAACAACCTGGGATGTTTGAGCGCACGAAAAGATGGTGGAAAATGAAAAGAAGGCATTCTGAATCAGGTCAAACCTACATCTTCTTAGCGATCATGATGGTCGGCATGCTGGGGTTTTCTGCGTTAGCGATCGATGGCGGCAACCTCTATCATGAGCACCGGCGTGCGCAGAATGCCGCGGACGCAGCCGCCATGGCTGCCGCCCTCGCCAAAATCAAAGGCCAACCACTCGGCATCGTAGCGCTGACCAGCACGACAAGTAACGACTTCGTTACCACAGCGCAAGCTTGCAACCCTGCGGGGTTAGATTGCATCCTGGGTGTCGGGACCGATCTGACCATCGAGGTGACCAACCCGCCGCGTGAAGGCCAATACGCCGGGAATCCCGAATATATCCGTGTTTATATCGAGCATAAGGTAAATACCAGCTTCGCCCACCTCGTTTTCTCAGGAGGATTGCACGACGATGCTATGGCCGTGTCGCGCGTCTGGCCTACACAGAACTTCACGCCAGGGTACGCTCTCTTCGCCACCACCGATCATGACTGTAAGGGAGTTTGGTTCTCAGGAACAGGGGACACCAATATCGATGGTGGCGGCGTCTTTTCCAATTCCGACGCCGCCAGCGCGAGCTGCCAATCCGGAGTACAGGGTGGCGGCGGCGCGATTACCGTTGTACCACCGCCGCATGGCATTGAAGTCGTGGGAACTTTCGACATGGGCGGGAGCGGCACGGTGAGCCCAAACCCCACCGAACACGCGCCGAAACAACGCATTCGGCCCATGATGGGCACCCCCGACTGCAGCGGTCTCGGGGATTATGGGCAAATGAAGATCAACAGCGCCGGGGCGCATACGATCCAACCCGGTCTATATGAGGAAATCACGGTATTGGCCGGCGCGGATGTCACCATGGATCCCGGCATGTACTGCGTCTACGGCAATAAAGGCTTCACAAGCAACGGCGGCTCGATAACGGGCACCGACATTTTCATCTATATGGAGGACGGCGGGTTCGACCTTGGCGGCAATACGCTCGTCAATCTCAGCGCTGTGCAGCCCCCCAACAGTCTGGTAGACCCATCCTATAATGACTGGGCGGGCATGCTTCTATACGTTGACCCCAACAACACAAACCCGATTACAATCACCGGCACATCAAACACCGTATACTCCGGCACGATCTACGCTCCATCCTCTCTGGTTACCCTGGAGGGAACGGGAACCACAATGGGGATTAACGCTCAGATAATTGGAGAAACGATAAAAATCTCTGGCAATGCCGAGCTTAATATCGCCTACGACGAGAGCAAGCTCTTCTTCCTCCCGCCGGCGATCGACCTGGTGAAGTAAGCAGAATGGTTTTTTATTAGGCGGGGATGCCAACAGTGCGCCCCGCCTTTTTTTATGCCCAATAAAAAGCCGAATCAACGAATGCTACTCACCATCCAAAAGTGCGCGGTTTACCCACCACATCTCCTAGTTTCGTTCTTGCCACTGGCTGAGCGCGGCCTCGTACGCTTTAAGCATGCGTGCGGTCGTATCCGTGATGGAATAGCGCTCAGCGGCTAGTAGCGCCTGCTCACTTAACTCCCTCTGTCGTTCCGAATCCGCCAAAATATCCACAACCTCTCGCGCAAGCGCCTCCGGCTTGTTATCTGTGAGAACGCCGCATCCCTCGGTTAGGACATCGACCGCCCCCGGCGCCCGCACCGCCACGACGGGAAGCCCGGCAGCCATGGCTTCAATGATGACCAGCCCCTGAGTCTCCGTCGTAGAGGGAAACACAAACAAGTCGGCAGCGGCGTAATAGCCGGGGACCTCCTCGTGAGGTACCGCTCCAGCGAAAATCACGAGATCCTTCAGTCCTAACTTTGAAATCTTGGCTTTCAGCGCCTCTTCATAAGGACCTCTTCCCAGCAGCAGCAGTCGCACTCCCGGTCGTAGTTCCTGGATTAAAGTGAATGCCCGCACGAGCATATCAAGCCCTTTCTCGCGAGCCAGGCGACCGACAAACAGGAGCACTTCTTCCCCTTCTAATCCGAAGCTCGATCGGACTTTCTCGGGCTGAAGATCTCGGAATTTCATCAGATCGACCGGTGTAGGGACGACGGTTACTCCCTGCTCGATACCGTAGTTATTAGCGAGCATCTCGCGAATGCTCTCTGTAGGAACGACGACGTGCGCACAGTGCCGCAGATAACGCCTGACGACTTCCTCTGTGATGAGCCCGGCCAGCTTTGGGGCGATTGGTGCGTAATGCTGGGCATATTTCTCGTACTGCGTATGAAAGGTGAATACCAGGGGAATGTTTAACGCACGCGCAAAGGAAGCGGCCAGATCCCCCATCCATATAGGATGCTGGGAGTGAATCAACGCTGGCTTTACCCCTCCCACAGCGGGCTCCATTAGATTTTTTATCGGGACGACAATCGAGACACCCATTTTGTCGGATAGATCGAGGGCAGGGAAGCGAAAAATGTAGGGCTCCGCATCATCGTAGTCCTCGTATTCGGGTGCGAAGACGTGGACTTCATGCCCCGCCGCGATGAGACCTTTCCGGAACAGCCTGATTGAATTAACAACGCCGCTGACCGTCGGCAAATACGCGTTGGAGAAAATGGCAATGCGCATGGCATCCCTCCCCGCTCAATCCATGAACCCACTCGAATCCTGCTCACCCTCCATTTTACTACTCAGCAGGTCCGGCATACTCCCTATCATAGGACCAAAAGTGCTTTACGGGAGACATAGCACATGTTAACCTAGCTATGATGTTTAGATGGAGAAAAGCCCCACGGGTTGGTTTGGCTCTAAGCGGAGGCGGGGCGCGCGGTCTGGCCCATATCGGCGTGCTCAAGGTCTTCGAGGAGCAGGGAGTGCCGATTCACGCACTGGCCGGCACCAGTATGGGCGGTTTGATCGCCGCGGCTTATGCCGCGGGGATGAGCGCGTCTGAACTCGAGGCCGCAACGTTGAAGATGACCAACCTGAGAGAGCTTGCGGGTCTTGTCGACATCCGGCCGCCGCGCCGGGGTCTATTAGCCGGCGAACACGTCCGGAAATATCTCACTAAATTTGTGGGCGAAGACATCACTTTCGACGAATTAATACTCCCTGTGGCCTTGCAAGCCGTTGATTTGAAAAGCGGCAAGGAATACACCTTGCGCGAAGGCAATGTTCTCGATGCTGTAATGGCGACCAGCGCCTTCCCCGGCATATTTCCGCCTGTCGAAATCCACGGTTGCCAACTTGTGGACGGGGGTGTCCTGAACAACCTCCCCACTGAGCTGCCGCGACAGCTCGGCGCTGACGTAGTGATCGCGGTTTACGTGACCGCCGCGGTAGATGCAGACCAATTGGATGAACGATCCGATAGATCTTTCTTTACGCGCGGTATCGCCAAAGACATCATGCGGGTCTCCCTCATCGTATCTCGGGCTCTGACTGAGGCAAAGCTGAAGGAAGCGCCGCCCGACCTCCTTCTTTGCCCACCTATTCCGGCTAAAGTCGGTGTCTTCTCCGGCTTCACCCACGCCGCCGAAATCATCGCCGCTGGCGAGACCTGCGCGCGGGAGAATCTAAAAAAAGTAAGAAAAATTGCACGAATGTAG
>DAOUDJ010000278.1:0-15201 GCA_034430795.1 Anaerolineales bacterium
CTCATGTGCACGCCGTGTCAGCAAGATCTCCTGGCGATAGGTTTCCTGGTCAGCGAAGGTTTAATCGACAGCATGGATGACATCGATCATGTCCATGTCAGCGAGGATGGCTGCTGCGTGGACGTTTGGCTCAAGAATCCAGTCGAGTTGCCCAAGCGGGGCATCATCACCAGCGGGTGTGGCGGTGGGGTGACGTTTGAGGACCCCGAAGCGGACATCGAGCCTCTAAAAATGGATCTACAAATCTCCCCCGAGCGTTTATTCGCCCTTTTTCGTCAATTGCACATTCCCGACAGCCTGCACGCTAGGGCGCGTGGTGTGCATGCCTCTGGCCTGACTGATGGTGAGAAGATTATCGCGCTAGCGGAGGATGTCGGTCGTCACAACACGCTGGACAAGCTACGAGGTTTATGTTTGGTGCAGGGTATCGCAACCGAGGGGCTGGCTCTCCTGGCGACCGGTAGGATTTCGTCTGAAATGCTGCGCAAGGGGGCCAAGATGGGGTGTCCGATCATCGCCTCTCGCAATTCGCCGACGTCGCTGTCCATTGCCTTAGCGCGTGCGTGGGGCATCACGCTGGTCGGTTATGCCCGTCAGGGAACGATGAGGGTTTACACCAGACCTGATCGCCTCGGGCATGAATCGGGTTGACCCAGGAGCGCTGCCATCATAAGTGCGCGGCGTCATTTCTCCCAACTCTCCCATCTGAAGCACAGGCTCTGAGCGCGCCTCGCTCAGCGGGTGCGCGGATTTTCTAGCCGGATGGCAGAAATCTTATATTCAGGTATCTTCGCGATCGGATCCAGGGTGTGATCCTGGGTCAGGCGGTTGGCGGGCGCCTCGCGCCAGTGGAACGCCAGGAAAACCGTGCCGGGGGGAACACCATTTGAGATCTTCGTCTTCGTGCGGACCGTTCCTCGTCGGCTGTGGATGATTACGGCAAAGCCGTCCTTGAGGCCGATGGCCTCTGCGTCCTGGAGGTTGATCTCGGCGTACCCTCTTGGTTCGCGCCAGTGGAGCGGCGCGCTGCGGCGGGTCATCGTGCCCGAATGGTAGTGGTACAGGACGCGACCGGTGGTGAGCGTGAGAGGGTATTCTTTGTCGGGCTTCTCCGCTGGATCGCGAGCCTCGACGGCGTGGAATAAACCTCGACCCCTCGCGAAAGTATCCACATGAAGGATGGGCGTGCCTGGATGGTCATCATCCCGGCAGGGCCATTGCAACCCGGAGGGCTCAAGGCGGTCATAGCTCATGCCGTGATAGATCGGGGTTACGCGCGTCAGCTCATCGAAAATCGAAGATGACGAATCGTACTTCCATGCTTCTGGACCCGGTTTGCGGCCCAACTTTTGGGCCACGCGAGAGGCAATGTCTGCGGTGATGCGCCAATCGGGCAACGCTTCACCCGGAGGAGATATGACCTTGTGAAGGAGTTGAACGCGGCGCTCCGTGTTGGTGAAGGTGCCATCCTTTTCCAGGGATGATGCGGCGGGGAGCAGGACATGGGCCAGGTAGGCCGTCTCGCTGGGGAAGATATCCTGGACAACCAGCAAGTCCAGATTTCGAAAGGCTTTTTCGACGTGATTGCTGTTGGGATCCGACATCAACGGATTCTCGCCCATGACGTATATGGCGTGCACATCGCCAGCCAGCGCGGCATGAGTGGATTCCACGATGGTCAGCCCCACTTCGCTTGGGAGCTGCTCGACTTCCCAGATCTTGGCCGTCTCCTTGCGCAGCTTATCATCGGTTACCCGTTGGTAGCCAGGCAGCACGTTAACCAAGCAACCGACGTCGCAGGCACCCTGGACGTTGGCTTGTCCTCGAAGCGGGTTGACGCCCGTGGATGGCTTTCCGATCTGGCCGCATAGCATGCTCAGGTTGGCCAGGGTGATGACGTTGTCGGTGCCGTTGCTGCGCTGGGTGATGCCCATGGCGTAGAGGATCGTGCTGTGGCCGTGGGCTTCCCTGTAAATGGACTCCCCATCTGCGCGTTCGCCCTGAGCGTACCAGCGAGCGGCCTGGATAATCTTCTCCTCTGGTACACCGGATGCCAGAGTGGCCCTTTCTGGCGTGTAGCTCTTTAGGATGGTGGCTAATGCTTCATAATCTTCGGTACGTTCGGCGATGAAGGCCTCATCCATCCAACCTTCGCGGACAATCACATGCATCATCGCCAGGAACACGTAGATATCAGTGCCGGGGTGGGGCTGGAGGAAGAGGGTAGCGTGATCGACGAGGGGGATGCGCCGGGGGTCGATGATGATTAGGTGAGCGCCTTTCTTCACCGCACGTACGACCTCATAGCCGATAACAGGATGCGCTTCTGCTGTGTTGGATCCGGTGATGAGGATGCAGTCTGCGTCGCGGATCTCGCCGATTGAGTTGGTCATTGCGCCACTTCCGAAGGCCTTCACGAGGCCTGCAACAGTGCTGCTGTGTCAAAGCCTGGCGCAGTGATCGACGTTATTGGTGCCGATCACGGCCCTCATGAATTTCTGGAAGAGGTAGTTTTCCTCATTAGTGCAGCGGGCGGAAGACAGGCCCATGATTGAATCCGGGCCGTGGCTTTCAGTAATTTCTGTCAGACGGGAGGATACAAACTCGAGCGCCGTGTCCCAATCGACGGGGACGAAATACTGCTCAACGTTGGGCTTACGAATATCCAGCGGCGAGGTGTCCGGCAGCTCCCAGGGTTCTTCGGTCAAACCTAACTCAAATGCGACGTCACGGCGAAGCATGGGATGTTTCAGGCGGTCCGGGCTGGTGGCAAAGTCCCATCCGTACCGGCCTTTCGTGCAAAGGAAGGGGCCATTGGCCGCGCCTTTCTCAGACGCCTGGGCATACAGAATGTCGCCGTCCTTGGTTGCGTATTCGATCTGGCAGCCGACGCCGCAGTAACCGCAGATGCTTGTGGTGCGATCCAATTCCCATTCCCGGCCGCGCTGCAGTCTTGATACCGGCATCAACGCGGCTGTGGGGCAGACTTGTACGCAGTTGCCGCAGAAGACGCAGGACGAGTCAATCATGGGGCCGTCATATGGCGTGGCAATATTGGTTTCGAAGCCTCTCTTGGCGAAATCGATTGCGTGGACCCCTACGATTTCGTCACATACGCGCACGCAACGCCCGCAGAGGATGCAATATTGATGATCGCGCAAGAAGAAGGGGTTGTCGTCCTGAAACAAAGTAGAGGAGACCGTCGGCTCGTAGCTCGTCTCTTTCAGGCCGAACGCATAGGCATATTCCTGCAGTGTGCAGGATCCTGCCTTATCGCATATTACACAATCGAGGGGGTGATCGGAGATGAAGAGATCGAGTACCCCTCGCCGTAATTCCGCGAGTTGTTCCGATTGGGTCTGAATGACCATATCTTCCGCAGCGGCGAGTCCGCAACTCAGCACAGGCTGATCCTGGCCCTCCACTTCGACCAAACAAAGGCGGCAGCCTCCAGAGATACTTAGCTCGGGATGGTAGCACAGATGAGGTATATGAATGCCGTTGTCGAGGGCGGCCTTGAGTACGTTCGTGTCTGGCGGCACCTGGATGGTCTTTGCATCGATGCTCAAGGTGATCATGTAGGACTCCCTATCAGCCATGGGTTGCCATGCTCGCTGTCGCTCAGGTGCTTGACGGAATCAACGCTTCGTATTCATGGCGGAAGAAGCGCAACGTGCTGAGTACCGGGTTCGGTGCCGATTGGCCCAGACCGCAAAGGCTTGTCGATTTCACAAGTTTACAGAGAGCCTCGAGTCGATCGAGGTCCTCGGGCTCGCCGCGTCCCTCGATGATCTTGTCCAGCAATGTGCGTATCTGCACGGTGCCGACCCGGCAAGGGACACATTTTCCGCAACTCTCGTCCACGCAGAAGTCCATGAAAAAGCGCGCGAATTCGGGCATGGACGTTGTGCTATCGATGATGACCAATCCACCCGAACCCATGATCGAGCCCAGCTCCTGGAGGCTCTCATAATCGACAGGTGTACCCATATGCGTATTTGGGATGCAACCGCCGCTGGGGCCACCTGTCTGTGCGGCCTTGAATTCGGCGTCCCCGGGCACGTCGCCTCCGATCTCGTAAACGATCTCCCGCAGGGTGATGCCCATGGGCACCTCGATCAGGCCGGTGTTGGTGAGCTGGCCCGCGAGGGCGAACACTTTCGTGCCTTTGCTTGCTTCTGTGCCGATCTGGGCGTACCAATCGGCGCCGTTCTTGATGATGGCGGGGACGCTAGCCAGGGTTTCGACGTTGTTGATCACCGTTGGTTTACCCCACAGGCCCGATGTAGACGGATAGGGTGGGCGCATGCGAGGCACACCACGCTTGCCCTCGATGGAGTGGATCAGGGCTGTCTCTTCGCCGCAGACAAAAGCGCCGGCGCCGATGCGCACATCGGCTTTATAGGAGAAATCCGTGCCCAGGACGGATTTGCCAAGGATCCCGTGGCGTCGCGCGGCGCGAATGGCGCCGCGAATTCGATCTACAGCGATGGGGTATTCCGCACGAATGTAAAAATAACCTCGGGTGGCACCAACAGCATAGGCGGCGATCATCATGCCTTCGAGAACTTGATGGGGATTGTCCTCCATCACAGTTCGGTCCATATAGGCGCCAGGATCGCCCTCGTCGCCGTTGACGACGACGTACTTGACGTCCGATTGCTCTCGGCGGACGAAGTTCCACTTTAAACCGGTGGGAAAACCCGCTCCGCCGCGCCCACGTAGACCGCTATCCAGCATTTCGTCGCACACTTGCTCGGGGCTCATCTCGGTGAGAACTTTGTGCAGCGCTTCATAACCACCATGAGCGAGGTAATCCTCGAGTTTCTCGGGGTCGACATAGCCCACATCGCGGAGGACGACCTTGACTTGCTTGGTGAAGAAAGGCATATCCGTCGCGAGGATGTGTTTCTTAAGCGATCTCTTTCTGCGGGCAACTTCGAGGCGGGCGCGTGTCGCTTGCAGTTCCGGGGAAAGTTCCTGATGCTTGGCCTTCGCCTGATCCCAGGACACCGTCTTGGCGATGAGTTCCTCCGCGCATTCAGAGTCAACGTCGGCGTAGTAGACCTCCTCGCCCGACTTCTCTTGAACGCGCACGAGAGGCCCGCGACTGCAAAGTCCCAAGCACCCCGTCTGCACTACTTCGACCTCGTCACCTACGGAGGCGGCCTCGACCGAGTCGCGCAGGGTTTGGATAGTACGACCCGCCCCGGCGGAGAGACAAGCCGTGCTGATGCAGCAATATACCCGTTGGTCAAATTGGGATTGACGCGCCTGTTCCTGCTCGGCCATCTGATCGAGTTTTTCGCGGCTCATCCAGCCTCCTCTTGATCCTGTGCGACCCTCTCATCCGCCAAGATTAGCTCCACTTTCTTAGCGATCGTCTCCGGAGTAGCCTTTCCTTGTATCTCACCGTTGATCACGGCAACGGGAGCGAGACCGCAGCATCCCAGGCAGCGGGCCGTCGTGAGGCTAAACAACCTATCTTCGGTGGTTTTACCCACGGGGATGTTAAGGACATCAGACAGCTCTTCAACGATTGCTGAGGAGCCCTTGACGTGGCAAGCTGTGCCCGTACAAATGATGCAACTGTGCTTGCCCTGTGGTTCAAAAGTGAATAGGTGGTAGAAGGTAGCGACACCATATACCTGGCTCAAGGGCACATGCAAATGGGAAGAAATGTAGAAAATAAGTTCTTCAGATAGGTAGCCGAAAGTTTCTTGCGCGGCGTGCAGCACCTCGAGCAGCGCATCCTTTTCGTTATGGAAGCGCTTCATCGTGCGATCGAGGGCTACATAGCGGTCATCACCGCTCGGATGTACCGGAGCCTGCTTATGTTTGCCGTTCGAGGATCCCGTGTCGCTCATCTTTTTTTGATCCTTTTCGATTGGGTCTCGGAAAGCGGTTGCTTGGGATTGCACCGGCCGCGCGGCCAAGGGCTGTAGGGTGTATTGGAGATACGGAGTCAAGCACCCATCGGGCGGGGCAAACTGCCATCATTATAAACCCGTGTGGCTGCCGAGTAGAAGTGAGAGAAGTCACCCTGATAGCTTTGTTGACTCACACGAATTTTCAAGAGCCTGGCGCGCGGTCGGTCTGGACCGGGTCACAGAGCCGACGCTTTTATACGGTCCGATTAGAGCTTGAGGTTCCAACTCTCGATCGTCGGGAGCATGGTGGAATCGGTGAGATCGAGGGTGAGCGGGGTGACGGAGATATAGTGGTTCGCCAATGCCCAGAAATCGGTTCCCGGTTCAGCTATGCCTGTGGGGGGTTCGCCGCCAATCCAGTAGTATTTACGCATACGAGGGTCTTCCCGTTCGATGAGCGCATCGCGATAGATGCGCAACCCTAAGCGTGTGACCGCAACACCGCGCATGTCCTCCCGGCTGCAATAGGGAATGTTCACATTCAGTATGAATTTCTCTGGCATTGGGTTAGATAGCACCTGCCTGGCAACTGAGACAGCCGCCTCCGCTGCCGTGCTGTAATCCGTTGTTCCTTGATGATCTGGTGGGGAGTCCATTGAGAAAGCGAATCCCGGAAGACCCGAGATTGCGGCTTCCATGGCCGCGGTTACAGTGCCGCTATAGGTCACATCGTGCCCCAAATTTGCATTGGGATTGATCCCGGAAATGACGAGATCGATTGGCTGCTTGACCAAGCCGAGAATGGCGATGGCCACACAATCCGAAGGCGCACCGTCCGTTGCTAACGCTGGTGTTCCGTCGCTTAATTGCGTTTCCCAAACCCGCAATGGCCGGTGCATTGTTTTTACATGGCCGGAAGCAGACCAGTTCCTGTCGGGAGCGAGTACCGTCACGTCGCCTAACGAGCGAAAAGCCTGGGCGAGGGCGAGCAGACCGGGAGCGTTAACACCATCGTCGTTCGTCACAAATATGTGCATGAGCGGGGTCTCCTTGAGGGCATGATTTTACCCGACCCCCAGGATTAAACACGCTCAATGTTGAAAGGTGATCGAAAGGAAGACCTGCTGCCTTCTCGGCTATATTAAATGTGTTCATCTTGTTAGCTGAATTTATTGCTAAGAAAACTGGCGTATCTTGGGATGGATGCATTTACACCTTCTATCAGGTGTCATAGAGATAAAAGGAACTTCTTATTGCATCGCCGCGTTTGCAGCTTGCTTCCCAAGCACGTAGAGTCATGAAGTTAGATGGAAAGCGTGATCTGAAATTGAACCGTAAGCCAACGAAAGTGGGACAGAATACTCATAAGGAGTCTTGAAATGAAGAATCGAACTAATTATCGTTTGAGTCTGTTGGTGTTTTTGTTGCTATCACTCTTGTTCACAGCTTGTTCATCGTCAACAAAAGAGCCCACAAAGGAATCTGAAACAGACAAACTTGTGGCCGCTTCCGATAAGGATTCTGGCGGGGTGAAAGGTACCAGCTCGCTTGAAGGATTATTAGGTGCAGTCTCTTCGTTGGAGGGGGTTCAGGGTGCGACAATATTAATAGAGGCACAAGGGACTTTCATCGATCCCGAAATGGGCGTGATGGTCAACTATGCCGGAAGAGGCTCGGGCTTCATCATAGACCCTTCTGGGATTGCCGTGACGAACAACCATGTCGTTACGGGAGCGGCATTGCTTAAGGTATGGGTGGCGGGCGAGGACAAGGCTCTTAACGCCCGGATTTTGGGGGTATCCGAATGCTCGGACCTGGCAATCATTGATATCGAGGGCGATGGATTTCCTTTCCTTGATTGGCATACGGGAGATGTGGGCGTCGGCCTGGAGGTCTTTTCGGCTGGATATCCTTTGGGAGACCCTGAGTTCACCTTGACCAAGGGCATCGTATCGAAGGCGCGCGCCAATGGGGAATCATCGTGGGCTTCTGTGGATTTTGTACTGGAACATGATGCAACCATCAACCCAGGCAATTCTGGCGGACCGCTTGTGGATTCTCAAGGGAAAGTGGTAGGCGTGAATTATGCGCAGTCAATAATTGCCAACAACCAGTACTTCGCCATCAAGGCGGACGACGCGCAGGGTGTGATCGAGCGACTGGCCACGGGTGAAGATGTCGACTCAATTGGAATAAATGGGGTTGCGGTAGTTAGCAGCGACGGTTCTTTCAGCGGGATCTGGGTGGCATCGGTTGCCTCGGGTTCAGCCGCGGACAAGGCGGGAATCAAAGCAGGCGATATCCTCACCTCGCTGGAAGGTTTGGTTCTAGCCACGGACGAGACAATGGCAGATTACTGTGATGTGCTGCGCACACACGGCCCCGAATCCACCCTGAGCATCGAAGTGCTTCGCTATGCAACTGGCGAAATTCTTGAAGGGCAGCTTAATGGACGAGAGCTTCAAGCATCGGCATCGCTTTCAACCCGGATCGGTGGTGGAATTTCCGGTTCGGGATCGGCAGGTTATGCCAACTACACCTTTGTAACGGACGACACCGCCGCCCTCGAGGTAGAGATTCCAACCGATTGGTTCGACATAGACGGTTCAGAATGGATCGAAGACGATGAGATCGTCGGCGCTTCTATTTGGGCATCCCCTGACCTGGATGGCTTCATTAACTCTTGGGACACACCAGGTGTGATTTTCGACGTGACCGCAAGGGTGGACATATTTGGTGGTTACCTTGACTTCCTCGATTTATTGACGGATGGGTTGTCTGATTATTGTACGTTTGAAGGTCGATATGATTATGAAGACAACTTGTATCGGGGCGCGTGGGAATTATATGAGTCCTGTGGAGGTGGGGATACTTCCTACATGGTGTTAACCGCCGAACCTATAGATGAGCCCGGCGCTTTTCTTATAGAGGTCGAGGTCCAGATTGTGAGCGATGATGATCTGGAGGCGTTTGATAAGATTATCGCCAGTTTCAACGTGGTCGGCTTGCTGCCGGGCGAGTCAGCGATGTCAGATGGGTTTGCCAGCACTGGCGACGGCTATTCGGAGTATGTGTGGGTGTACGATGATTTCGATTCGATCCAAATGCAAGTTCCCGCTGGATGGGATGATATTGACGGGAGCTTTTGGGTTGAAGGGGAAGACGTCGTTGGGGGTATGCTCAGGGCGTCTCCAGACCAGGACGGCTTTTATAACACATGGGCGACTCCAGGCGTTATTTTTGGGGCCTCCGACGATCTCGCATCCTACCTTGGATATCAGCAGCTTCTCGATGCATTGCGCCCGGATTTCATGGAGGTCTGCGAGCTCGATGGGCGTTATGATTATGAGGACGCGATCTACCGCGGGAAGTATGATCTATTCACTAAGTGTGGCGGACCGGGGGGTGCGAAATGGCTGCAGTTGGCGGCGGTATCGAAGGATGATCAGTTCGCGTTTCTTATTCTCGTTCAGGCCCAGATTGTGAACGAAGAAGACTGGGAAGTGGTGGATCAGATCTTGGCCACTTTTGAGGTTGCCGGCGAGCTTCCATAAAGGGACAGATCGACGACGAACAACAAATGGATAGCGGTCGACGATGAGCTTCGGGACTGGGCAGTTCCCCGAAGCTCTTTGATTTGAGCAAGTCTGCTTGCCCGAGATGAATTACTTGGAGGATGGGATCCAAGTGATTTATCGGCAGATGAGTTGAAGTTCAGGTTTTTAGTGGTGGTGGATAGCGCATAGGCCAGGATAACAGCGCTTGGTTCGGACGGTTTAGCCGACGAAGGTTGGGATAAGAGACATCCCGCATCTAGGTATCACCGGTGGCTGCAATTCACGCGCCCGGACACAAACCAGGAAATAGCCCTGAGCCGGTCACGAGTTCCCCCACAAAATAGGCACTTTCTAAGCGGACGGTGATCTCGGAGAGAATTTGGTGATCGTGTTCCCGCGACCAGGAACAAGAGGCCTGCCTTCTTCGATGGGTAAATAAAAATGAGAGTCGGTGACGAATCCCGCTTGTTTGGTGACTTTTCGTTCGATCGCTAAATCGCTCGCACCCAACTCCTAAGGCTGGGGATCGCCTGCTCCGCGATCCATTCCAGCGTTGCCTCGTCCGGAATGTGTTGGATGGGTGTGGGTTTGGGGAGATCATCATCCTTCCAAAAACCGAGCATAAATTCGGTCATCCCCGCCTCTACATACGGACCGATGTAATCCTGGAAGGCGCCTGCGCTGGCATAGGGACGCTCATGCGTCCAGCCCACGCACATCGAGCAAGTGATTCTCTCCGGATCGCGACCGAGCGAGGCTGCGTGGCTCATGAGCCTCGTCCGATTGGCCTTGAAAGTGGTCAGAATCGCGCCCTCAGTATATCGCAGGTCGCCTAGTGTGTTCCAGTTGTCTGCGTACCGGGCTGCGATCTGCACCATGCGCGGACCTTGTGCGCCGATGAGAATTGCAGGGCGTGGACGCTGAACTGGTGGGGGGAGCATGACCGCGCCCTGCAGTTGATAGTACTTGCCCTGATAGGTCGTCTCTGGGTTGCGCAGCATGCGATCGACGATCGTCACCGTCTCTTCGAAGCGGCTGACGCGCTCGCCATTCGGCCAGGCTGGCACACCGGTCATGGGGTGGCTCGGATCTGCAGCCGAACCTGCCCCCATGCCAAGGACAAGCCTACCGTTGGAGATGTGGTCGACAGTCAACGCCTGTTTGGCGATCAGAGCAGGATTGCGGTAAATGATGTTCGTAACCAGCGTGCCAACTCGGATCTGTTGTGTGGATGCGGCCATGGCGGCAAGCAGCGCCCAGGCCTCCATCCATGGGGTTTGAATATCGAACGGGTTCACGAAGTGATCAAGCATCCACAGCGAGTCGTAGCCCAGGCTCTCGATCAGTCTGGCGCGCTCACGTATGACTGCCCATGTTGGTAGAGGCGGGAGGAAGACCCCAAATGAGAGGTTTTTCGAGAGCAGTTGATCCTGGTCCATCCATCCCCGCCTTTCTGGGTTTCCACCTGCGGACATGACGTCATGACGTCAGTTGAATCGGATCCCAACTCAACGTCAAGCTCGTTGCGGCTCACCTTTCAGTACGTAGGCTGCTCCGAGAGCCAGGAACAAGTATAGAAGGACTATACTCCAGCCGAGTGGGTTCAGTACACCGGCGAGGGTCGCCATGATTGAGACGATAGCGCCTATGGCGTCATAGACGAGAACTAAGAGCAAGATCGCTCGCCGACCCAGGGGATCTACAATCTCCCTGCCGAACCAAGTCAACAGCATGATCCCGATCATCGCCGCGCCGTATTCGCGTGCGGCGTAAACTCCGGGAGGGGTTAGCAGCGCTCCAAAAAGTTTGTACAAAGTCACAGGCAGGAACAAAAGCAGCGTACCAAACCCCAGGCACACAGCAGCCTTGATAACCAACAGTGTTTTATAGGACATCGAATATCCTCCATTTATCAACAATATGCAGCGCATTATTGCGCCCCGGCTCGAGGAATCGCATCGTTTGGGTGTGCGAATCCCAGTTTCTGGGGCTATGATAGAGGCGGGGCGCGAAGGAAGCGTTAAAGGTTCGTTAAAGTCTTTATCTCCAAAGTGTTTTCATTAAGGACCGAGGCGAGAAGACAGGTTTTTCTCAGAAGGGGAGAAAAGAATTCAGGTGGGGATTATGTTTGAGATACGCACTTTTGGGGGCGTCACTTTCCGGAAGGACGACCAACCCGTGCGAGGTCTACGCTCACACAAGGCATTGGCGTTGATGGCTTATCTTGGCGTTGAAGGAGGAGATCACCGACGTCAGTCCCTATCAAGCCTGTTCTGGCCGCAGAGTGACCAGCTGCTCGCGGCAAAGAGCTTGCGGGTCGCCCTCTCTAAACTACGCTTGGTTCTTGGAAACCAACTGAGGACCTCGCACCAGGTGGTGAGCCTCGATCCCGGTGCAGATATGTACATCGATGCTCTTGATTTAATCCAGAAGTATGCAGCTGGCTGCTATGAACAAGTGGTTAGGTTATTTGAGGGTCCCTTCCTCGCTGGCTTTCAAGTGGCCGAATCCGAGGCGTTCGAGACCTGGCGCGGTTGGCAGCAGGAATACTTCCAGCGTTTGGTAACTGAATCACTTCATCACCTCATCTCGCAAGCCCTGGATTGCGGGGACGATCGACGCTGCATTGACTGGGTACACCGACTGCTCAAACTCGACCCCCTTGATGAATTCGCCCACCAAAACGCGATGATAGCACTCGTTCGCAGTGGTCAGCGCGCCGCAGCACTGTCACAATTCAAGACATACCGGCACAACCTCCATGCTGAACTAGGCGTGGAACCTTCTCAGCCCACCCTGGATTTGATCGAGCGGATCCGACAAGGTGAAGACCTCCCCCAGGCACATCGGGCGCCGGTCAATCAAATCCTTCCCCCTCCTCAAACCCTCTTTATTGGTAGAGAGAGAGAATTGGCCGCGATTAATGAACGTCTCCTGGATCCCTCAAGTCGTTTAATCACCATAGTCGGACCCGGCGGGATCGGGAAATCACACCTTGCCCTACAAGCGTTACGCTCTAATCTGGATCACTTTCCAGATGGCGGCTACTTCGTACCTCTTAGCATGGTTACAAATGTCGAATTCATACTGCCCGAGATCGCTAAAACCCTTCGGTTTCATGTTGACTCCATGGGGGCTGGCGCAGCGCCTATAGAGCAGCTTCTGGATTATCTGGCCGCCCGACGTCTACTTCTGGTTTTGGATGAGTTCGATCATCTGGTAAAGGGATCCGATCTGATCCAAGAGGTTATTTTGCGGGCGCCTGGTGTAAAAATTCTGATTACGTCACGTGAACGGTTGCAACTCCAGGGAGAATGGGTACTTCAAATCAAGGGACTGCCCCTCCTTGCAGAAGAGTCAGAGAGGAACGAGGTTTCCGATGCGTTAACCCTCTTTGACATGCATGCCAGTCAAACCCTGGGCCTGAGACAACTGCCAAGCGAAGACCGGGACGATGCCTTAGAGATATGCAGGCTCGTCGAAGGCAGCCCGCTGGCGATTGAACTCGCAGCGTCTTGGACGGGCGCCCTATCATGCCGGGAGATTGCGTTTGAAATCGAACATGACCTTGATTTCCTCGCTAGTGCACGACGCGATCTGCCGCAGGTTCATCGCAGCATGCGCGCCGTCTTCGATCGTTCCTGGGATTTACTCGAGCCAAGCCAGAGGGATTTGTTCAGCAGGCTTTCAATCTTCCAAGGCGGTTTTGAGCGGTCGGTAGCGCGAGAACTGCTGGGTGCAGAAATCACCCAGTTGGCGGCATTGATGGATAAATCGCTTCTACGGAGAAATCCGCTCGGCCGGTTTACTATGCACCCACTCTTACAGCACTTTGCTTCGGAGAAGCTGGCTGAGGCGCCGGTCCTCCTCCGGACCATCCAGCAAAAACACAGCCGATACTACCTTCATCTCCTATCCAGGGAAGGATCGGAGGGAGTACGCTCCCATAAGGATGCAGAATATGACGCCCTTGCCCGCGAGGTGGCCAACATTCGCGCCGCGCTCACATGGGGCGTCGTGCATGAGCGGCAGGACGAGGCGCGCCAAACGCTGCGCGATGCGCTGGCTTTCTATATTGTCCATGGCTGGTTTGAGGGATATGACACCTTTGACCACCTGGGGAGTCTTATCCAATCCGTATCATCCGGTGGAGACCCTGAAAAAGCCCTCGAGCTCCCGATCTACCTCTCCGCCCGCATACACCAGGCTTTCTTTGCCGCCAATCTCGGGATGATTGAGGAGAGCGAGCGGATCTCCCGAGCCTGCCTGGAGCCTTTGCGAGCCGCCAAAATGGACACTGAACTTTCCATGTGTTTGCACAATCTTGGCCTGAATGCAGGCTTCCGAGGTGAGTATGACGCGGCCATCCCCTGGCTGGAAGAATCCATCACCCTTGCGAGAGAAAACCCCAACCCAGCCTGGCCTACATATTTACTTTGGTTGGGATACTTCCTTTGCGTGCAAGGGGCATTTGACGAAGGTATGGCGAAGTTTGAGGAGAGCTATCGTCTCTTTGAGGCGGATGGAATCTTGTGGGGGATTGGCTTCGCCCTCAGCAAGATGGGCTTAGCTTGGTACGAACGGGGCGACTTCACACTGGCCATGGACCATCATCGTCGGGCATTAGAGATCTTCAGGCAGACCGGTGAAACCGTCGGGGAGGCGTACACCCTGAGCCGGATGTGCGTCGATGCCTGCGGTATAGGTGCCTACGAGGACGCAGTACGATTCGGACAGCAGGGTTTGAGTATTTTTCAGAAGGTCGACCACCGCTGGGGAATCCCCATCACCCGCTGCCGCTTGGCGTTCGCCCACCTTGGCGGAGGTGAAGTTGATGTAGCTAAAACCCTTCTAGAAGATGCGCTTACGGATTCGCTACGCTACGAGTTGGTCCCCGTAGGTCTCTTTGCTCTCACGGGGCTGGCATGTGCGTTCGCAGCCGGAGGAAATCTCTCCCTGGCTCAGGAAATCATCTCACACATCCGAAAACACCCACAATTGCCTTCTTCCGTGCTGGATTTGGCACAGCCTTGGATCGGCGAATGGCTCGTTTCCGATGTGTCTGAGATCGAAACGATATCTTGGACCTCGGACGACCTGCCGGACCTTAAGACGCTCGCGGAGCCTTATCTAAAAAGCGCGTCCACGTCGGAATTGGAAACTGCGCAAACATCCTGAAGAGATCAAGTTGGACGAAGTTTTAGAGGGCCCGACCGTTGCACGCCTGGGTCCCGGAAGCCTTTCTGAAGGAGAACCACGGTCTTCGTGAATACCTGCCATGAACGCCAAGTTGCCTGATATCGTCTAGTCAAGGGAAAGCCGTCTTGTGAAGGTGCTCACTACGAAGTTAGAAGTCAATCACAGCATGACTTGGACCCAATCTCGAATCTTTCCACAACCCCCTGCAGCCTTGATCGCTCTTTAAAACATGGATTTCCACAACCCGACTTGGTTGAAACAAGAGATCCTTGTCTGCCTACTGAAGCGCTTCGTTGATTTGGGTTTCCAGGTCTTCCGTTCTCGTCTGGTTAGAACTGATGGCGACCTTGTTTCGGTGTCTGTCATCACCGGTCCGCGTCCCGTGATTTGTCCCTTACTCAGGTGAGCTAAGCCATTCCTTCTTCTCGGTAATTTTCGACGCATCCATGGACCCGCGTGAATAAGTTCAGATAGATGTGAGACAGTAGCGAAGAAAAGCAATTGGAGCCATCCTTGAGTCTGGATAAGACAAACAGGAGGCTCCAATGCGGATAGTAGGACTACCCAGTTCATTC
>DAOUDJ010000279.1:0-13209 GCA_034430795.1 Anaerolineales bacterium
AGAACATCCTGTGCACAATTGGCCGGAGGTCAAAGCGAGCGATGTCGAACGCTTCGGGCGTTATTTCCAGGCCATGCTGGCGCAAGGTGTCTACCTGGCCCCCTCGCAATTTGAAGCGGGCTTTTTATCAACCGTTCATGATGATGAGGTTATTCAAAACAGCATCGAAGCTGCAGCCGCAGCCATGCAGACACTGGTATAGCCATTGATAATTTCAAAAGAAATAGCAGGAGGTAGATCATCGCTGCGAAACACACGCTTCTCAGTTTTTTATCGAAGTTGCTGATCGCCACGGGTGTAATCGTGTGGGCGCCGTTCATCTGGGCCGCCGCAACCGGCAAGCGCGTCTGTATCCTGCCCTATCTCGCGGTGCACCTACCCGCCATCCTGACTGGCGTGTGGCTGAAGAGGCGTGTTGCTGGTGCACCGCCGAAGTTCAGACTCTCACGCACGCAGAAGCTTGGCAACCTGATGATCGTAATCGGAATCGGGGCCTGGTTACCGTACTTCCTGCTCAAGGCTTCACTCGAGCCTAGACTGTCGGTCCAGCCCTTCCTGATTGTCCACCTGAGCGGTATTTTCGGTGGTATATTGGTGCGGCTGAACGTCATTGGGAAGTTGATCCCCTGACTACCATGTCCGATGATCCGTGTGAAAAATCCATGGTGATCGCGATTTTCCGATGGAAAGTGTACGTTGGGATCATGTTCAGCCTCTATGGGTATTACTTCGTTGAGAGATTAAGGTTATCTGGAAAGGTAATATGACTGAAGAGTGGTTGGGATTAGCAGAAACAGCAGATATCCTAGGTGTGCATCCAAATACCCTCAGACGCTGGGGGGATCAAGGTTTAGTGCCTGTGCACCGGACAAAAGGAGGCCACCGCCGCTTCCGCCGGGAAGATATTGAGATCTGGCAGCTTTCCCAGGGAGAGGATGGCGATTCAGATGCCAATCTGGTTATTCAAAGCGCGCTCTGGCACACTCGCTTTCGTGTCAAAGAAGGGGAGCTTGAGGCACAAGCATGGTATCAAAAGATCGATCCCCTAGGTCGAGAAAAATTCCGGAGCGGTGGGAAGGATCTCCTACGTGGTTTGAAGGTCTATTTGTCCAATGTTGATGCTGCCGCAGAGGGGGAGGCAAAACTTGTGGGGAGCAATTATGCCTATTGGGCTTTTAATCAAGGGTTGAGCAGCATCGATGCTACCCGCGCGTTCCTTTTCTTTCGCAAAATGCTGCTGGATTCAGTACTTGAAATTTACGGGCAGGTTGCTGTTCGATCACCCCAAGCCTGGGCTGAAATGTTCCAAAAAATCAACGATTATACGGATTTGATACTACGCTCCATGCTCCGAACGTACGAGGATTATCAGCAAAGCGCATAAAGGAAAATGGGTCATCGATAGCTCTCAGGTTCGTATAAGCTACAACAAAGGTCGTAATAAGGGATTCTGGCCAATGTCGGGGAATTAGAAGATCAGGCTGTAAAGTATACCATTCGGATGAAGTCAACAAGTTCGCATACGTACCGAAAGATTGGACGGATGAGTTAAGTAGTCGGCATACCCATATCCAGCGTCAATTGTCCGTCGTTGTTTGTTGTTGCCTGGTATTGACTCGTGTTTTTTCCCGTGAGACAAGACCCTTAGCCGCGAGAGTGTTTCAGGACCCTTTGCCGTAATCGAAAAAAACCCATGAGGGGCATGCGCTTTTTCACAGACCCTTATACGCTCTTTTCTCAGGACCCTTATTCAGGAGGCGACGGCGGGATTCGAACCCGCGCATAAGGGTTTTGCAGGTCCTCGTCGAGTGCATTTAGGACCCTTTGCCGTAATCGCCTCAAACCCGGTGAAGGGTTTCCACATTGCCTGTATCGAAAAAGGCTAAGACCCTTTGCCGTCCTTGTTTCTCCCAGGCAACAAACTGACGAACCGAATTGTTGATTGATGCACATGATACACAGGTTCGCTCCATAAGGCAAACTTCATGGATCGGAGGCTTATTAAGCCAAACGATGATCATGAGCTATTGATGGGTATGTGTTTTTTTAATAAATCACGTTAGGATAGAGGCACAAGGATTCAACTACTAAGTGCAACACAGAAGAATGAAAATGAGGGTAGTGGGAATCATAAACTCTACCAAAACCAAGGACATCATCGTTTTGAGATTTCTCTCTGCCCTCCTGGTATTTAAATCGTAAGGGTATTGTAAGCTATGAGGGGGGGAAATCCCGGCATAATATCTGTGGCGATGCAGGAAGACCATCGCGTCCTCTTAGTTTGATTCGGCGCGATCTCGCATCTCTTTCGAGTACCGTCCTGTTCCGATATTTCTCGCTCATGGTGAAAGGCAACAGATCGAAGGCATTTTCGTGGAGCAAAACAGATCTAACCCCACTTACTTCAAGCATCAGGCAGGAGCCCCGCAGATCGTTTTCGTTGGGAAGTCGGAAGAATTATTTAAAGAGATACGATCCATCCTCTCGCTGCCTATTCCGCTACTCTGGTATCAGACCTCCGGTGAAGCGCTGGATTCTCTGACCTCCCCGGATCCTTCAATAGAGCCCCCAGATTCAATTCTCATCGATACTACCAGCATCGAGGACGCAGCAAACTTTATTCAAAGGTTGCGGGATGTCGACCGCGTGGACAACGTGCCGATCATTTCTTTGATCGATGAGTTCGAGCAGCGTGATATTTTCCTGAACGTGGGTTCTGATGAATATATCTTGCTGCCTCTGGTTCCCACGGAGGTTCGAACTCGTGTTGCTGCGTCCATTAATCTCGAGTTCCTATGTCTCGACGCGCTTTGCGATTGGATGTTCAAAAGGGATGACTTGAGGGAAGAGCAACTCAATTGCTCATTCAGTAAACTGGCGGAGATCTTCAGTGCATTGGGGGCTTGGATTTTTATCCGGCAGTCAGGAATGGATCAGTTTCAACTTCTGACTCATTCTATTTTTAATGACGGGATCGAAGAGGACATCGACCGAATGGAAGCTCAAGAATCCTGGGGGAAAATATTGCTGGAAACAGATCTCGCCCAAGTAACGACAATTACGGTCCCGTCGAAAGTTGAGGATTGTGCCGGCAATGAAACACCCATATGTTATCTCGTCTCTGTCCCACTTCTTAATGAGATGACTTGCATTGGCATACTGGTCCTCGGGTTTGTGGAAGAGCCCTTCTTATCCTCATTACAGAAGAACATGCTGGCACTGGTTGGGAAGCAAATTGTCAATTTATTGGAAATTGAAAGCCAGCGACAACAAATCGAGGTACGCACACTCCAAACGAATCTGATGGGATTGATCACGCGCATCATTGACCAGGATACCGATCTGAAAAGCTTACTCGCTCTCACTCTTGAACATACGGTCCTGCCTTTGGGGGCGTCGATTGGTTGTATCTGGATGATAGCGCCAGATGGTGAAAGGTTAGAATTAGCATCGTCATTAAGTCCATCACCGGTTAAGAATTTACCCGATCGTTTGCACGTTGGCCAGGGTTTGATTGGATGGGTTGTGGATCAGAGGAAATCACTCCTTACTGATAACCCCGCCCAGCACCCGAACTATAATCCGAAGTTCGATTCTGTGTGTGCAGAGGGTGGCACAATGCTAGCAATGCCCCTGTTTCGTCACGAAAAGAATTTTGGCGTCCTCTGCCTGTACTGGGAGCGGAAAGATGCTGTGAGCGATGAAGCGCTGATTGTTATCGAGAGCATCGCCGATCTGACGGCGGCTTACGTAGCGAATAACAAATTGATCGAGCAATTATCGGATTATTCAAAACAGCAGTGTGCATTGCTTGAGATGAGTCAGCAAATTGCGAATGGTTTAGACCTGGAGACCACGCTCAATCGAGGGCTTCAATGGGTGACTCGCTTGATTGACGTCGAGTACGGTATGTTGTGGCTGATCAATAACAAGGATGGCGTGTACAAACTTGCAGCTGCGATGGGGTCGGGTCTCATGGATCGGGGAGGTGTCGAAATCCCCTTCGATAATGACATCTTTGGCGAATGGATTGGTCTACGTGAGCCTGTGGTCGTGAACGATCCCACCCATAATCCTCGATATGATTTTGATTACGAAGGGTTATTTGGGGTGAAGCCGCGAAACCTCATACTGCTCCCCATGGTATACAGGGGGGAAACGATCGGTCTCTTGCTATTGATGAACCGGGTAGGCGGTCAAATTCTGGAGAGTGAACCGGCGTTGCTCTCAACAGCTGCCGATATGATCGCGATCTCTGTTGGGAACGCGCGCATCCACGCACAAACGCTTGATCTCATCGAGGAACGAGATAGAGCCCATGCAATGGCTCTCCAGGCGGCTCGTCTCGCTACAGTTGGCCGACTCACCGCCAGCTTATCGCATGAAATCAATAATCCCATGCAGGCCATTAGTGGGGCTTTGGCACTGGCGAAAGAAGATCTCCAAGACGAAGAATCCCTCCAGGACTACATCATGATATGCATACAGGAGTCCGACAGAGTTGTTGATTTGATCAACAAGATGCGTCACATGTACCGTCCCGCAAGTGATAGCTCAGGAACCATGCAAATCAATGAAGCCATTCAGTATATGAGCACATTTGCCCGCCAAGTATCCGTTCGCCAGGGGGTCGATCTCCATACGGACCTTTCCTCGAAAATACCTGACATCCACGGAGCGGCTGACCAGATGCAGCTTGTTTTCCTCAGTATGACCCTCTGCCTGAGTGACGCGATCGCTGCCATCGGTGGAGGGGATCTCACAATCCGTTCTTCAACAATACCGCAGGGAGTATGTGTTGAGTTTGTAACGGATACTTTATTGCCATCCCTTATCGACCTATGTGATTCGGGAGCAGATAATCAATTGACCGAGTCTGCAATCAGCATGACTTTTAGCCGGGACATCATCCACGCTATGGGTGGGAGCCTCCATCTTTCCAGCAGCGATGAGGAGGTTGTCGTGTCTATAGAACTTCCAGTTCTTCTGGAAAGAGTGAACGACCCGAGTGATTTGGAATGAGTGTGAGCGTAATGGAAAATCCAAGAATCCTAATCGTCGATGATGAACCCAACATCCGTAAAATCCTCTGTCGAACACTTGCTCGATCAGATTGGGATCCCGAGACCGCGTGCGATGGCGAAGAAGCGATCACCAAGAATTCCATGGAACCTTATGATCTAATACTTCTTGACCTTTATATGGAACCCATCGATGGTCTGGGCGTCCTGGAGGAAATCCGGAAAGTTGATCCTGATACGGTGGTCATCATCCTCACCGCACACGGATCACTCGATAGCGCCGTGGAAGCGCTTCGCTTGGGGGCGTATGATTACCTACTTAAACCTGCAACACCCGATACCATCCAGCTCCGGGTGAAGGAAGGATTGCAGTACCGCCAACAAGCACTCCAACGACGCCGAGTACTATCCCAAATCGATACACTGAAGACCATGCTTTCCGATCTAGACGAGAGCGAAGGTATTTCACCCCCAACCGGACCCAGCGACCGTTTCCTCCGGTCGAGAGATTTGGTCATTGATCGTGCACACCGTACAGCCATCCTCGGGGAAATATTATTAGACCTGACAACGACGGAGTTCGATATTCTAGTTCGTCTTGTTGAAAATTCTCCAGGACCTGTATCTCCAAGCATACTCGTTCGTTATTCCCTCGGATACGACGTGGAAGAACGGGAGGCACGCGACATCATCAAGTGGCATATCCACCAACTGAGGTCAAAGATTGAACCCGCCAAAGAAAAACCCCAATATATCATCACGGTAAGATACAAGGGCTATCTTTGGGCAGGTGATTAAGTACGTGCTCCAGATTTCACTTAGCTAGAACTTCACTCACCCCCCCTGCAACTGGATCGTTCAAAGCCATCCAACCCGACAGACCTCTGCCGACTTCTTCCGGTGGCAGTTGGTTTGTCTATCATTCTGCCGCCTAACCTTCACTAACGATTGCAAACCTCGAATTCCATCCTTAGTTGATATGCTTTTTTTGCATTACATGACCTCTCGTGGATCAACAATAAAATTCAGTCAGGGCGATTACTTCCTTCGATTGAGATTTGGAAAACTTTGCAGAGTGCATAATGCAGATGGATCTGGGAGAAGAGACACGATAGCAAGTCCTGAATGCCGAGCCCGAATGGGATTGCGCAGTATCTTACCTTGATCCCGTTCAAGTAGGACACGTAAAGCCGAGGCCCTACCAAGAAAGGTAGATAGAAACATTCGGTTCTTGCCATCCACTCCGACACTAGAAGGTGAGAAAAAGTTAGGCTAAAGGGTTGGCAAATTTGCCACATACCTTGCCAGCCTACGGGGTAAAGGGCAAAAAAACCAAGAATAAAGTAATCGCAGTGCATACGAGTATTGGGATCAATCGAGAACGTCAGAACTTATACGAAGAAAGTGCATTGTAACAAATATGAAAAACAATTCACAACTCAAAAAAGTCTTAGTTGTCGACGACGAGTTCGAAGTGGCTTCGGCACTGGTCGAGAATCTCAGCTCGCTGGGCGACAGTTTCAGCATTGAGATGGTTAACAGCGCTGAAGAAGCCCTGACCAAGATCCGGAATGAGAGGTATGACCTCTTGTTAACCGACTACAAGATGCCGGACATGAACGGTCTGGTCCTCGCGAAAAAAGTCCGAAAGGCATCGCCAGACACCCAGGTAGTATTAATGACCGGCTACGGCACCGCGGAAATTCGCAACAAAGTGAAGGATATGGAGCTTGGAGGGTATATTGATAAACCTTTTACCATGGCTCAGATAATAAAGGTTGTTAAGCGTGCCGTTGAAAATACACAAGGCGAAGACCCTTTTCGCTCTGGTGAACTCTCTTTAGAGAAATCCATGGATGAGCACATCAGTAAATTACTAGCAGACACTAATGCCACTTGTGTTTTCTTGCTCAGTTCGGGTGGATACCTTATAGAAACCGCAGGGAAGACCAACGGTCTGAACGCCCCCGGGGTTGGTGCGCTGGTCGCAGCAAATTTCGCCGCTTCAGCTGCATTGGCTAAATTATTGGGCAGCAATTCGATCTTCAAATCCAGCTATCATGAAGGCCCCGATTACAACATCTATGCACATGACATAAACGGAGAGCTACTGTTAGTTGTAATTTTCAATTCAACGATCAAGCCGGGTTTTGTCTGGCACTATGCCAAGCAGGCTGCCACCACACTTGCCCCCTTGGTTGAAAAACAGCCGCCAGAGATAGGAGGATTGTATGAAGACCAGTTGGATGCAGCGGACGAAGATGATGTAGCTACTTGGCTTATGTCGTTGGATTTATTGGATGACGAAGAGCATGACGAATAAATCTGTTATCCATGCTTGAGTTGGATTTATCTTATCAAGACCTCTTGAGAAAACGTCAATATTTCCCAAGAGGATTGGACTGAAATGAGAATGAGATATTGAAATGTTCATTAATACGAGGTTGGGCGAAATACACCTAAAAATCGTCTACTATGGTCCAGCTCTTAGCGGAAAGACGACCAACTTGGAATTCATCCATGCCCGAACTAACCCCAAGATGCGTGGAGACCTAGTCAGTCTTAAGACGCGGGAGGATCGAACGATATATTTTGACTTCTTACAGTTGGAACTAGGCAAGATCAGGGGCTTGAAGCCTAAGTTTAGCCTCTATACAGTCCCCGGTCAGACCTACTATGCTGCCAGTCGCGATCTTGTACTTCAAGGATCTGATGGAGTGGTTTTCGTAGCCGATTCCCAAGCACATCGCCTGGTGGATAATCAAGAGAGCATAAATAGCTTGAAAAGCTATTTACTTAAGATGGAATGCGAGTTGAATGCGTTTCCCTTTGTATTGCAATGTAATAAACAGGATTTGCCAGGTGCACTTCATCCAAAAGAATTAAAAGTAAATCTGGAACAGAACGGGGTATCGTGTTTTGCCTCGGTTGCTGTAAAAGGCGAGGGTGTCTTTGACACATTAAAGGACATTATCAATCAGGTTGTGAGGGGATTAATTAGATAAAGGAAGTTGGATTAGGAAGAGATATGGCAGTGAAAGGAAACCTTAAGGACATGAGTCTGGCAAGCCTCATTTCGGTCAACTGCAACGAAATGAACCAAGCCAGCCTGCTACTTTATCGTGAAGATAAAGAAGGGAGCATATTCCTCACCGACGGCAACGTAGTGCACGCCGTACTGGATTCGTTTATAGGGAAGGAGGCTGTCTATGAAATGTTAACTTGGGAAGACGGAGAGTTCGAGTTGAAGAAGAACGTTGAGCCACCCGAGCGAACTATTACCGCCGGATGGTCCAGCCTACTCCTTGAAGGTATGCATAGAATTGATGAAAATGCAGCTGAATTGGAAGATCTAAACGGGCTGGATAAGCAATACGAGAAAAAGGAGAAAACTGAAATGGCAGCAAAACGAAGTGAAGCCCTGGCAGAAACCCTCTCTGAAATGTTAGCATCATCAACAGATATTGAGGGGGCTGTTGTCGTCAGCAGCGACGGATTGGTGATCGGATCTCAACTCCCAAAAGGATTGGACGAATCCAGAATGGGTGCGTCCGCGGCTGCGCTGTTTGGTTTGAGCAAGCGCACTACGCCGGAGCTGGGTAGAGGCAACTTCACCCAGAACCTGATCCAGGGGAAAGAAGGCAATATCATCATCGTCAGCATCGGTGAGAACGCTGTATTCATTGGACTGACCTCCACGGATGTTAATCTGGGGATGGTCTTCCTGGAAGCTCGCGAGGCTGCTGAAAAAATCGCCAACGTCCTGTAACCGAGGGGGGGAGGTCATAAGTGACCATGTCCTTAATCGGAGACAGGGAATATCAATTCTTTCCTCGTCTTAAAATATGGCGAGGTTAAGATAAGGAGTAAAGAAAATGGCAACGTATGACCTGGGACATACCGGCTTCGTGCGAATAATCAGAGCAGCCTATCGACTCTTCGACGTGGGAGCGATAGGACTCCTTCGCATGGCTGGAGAAGAAATTGCTGAGAATACTGAACTCGATCAGGTGGATAAAGATTTGACTGAAGTGCAGGATGGGATCTTTGCGTTGGCCGTGTGTCCCTTCGCCGGGACAATTGCTACCTACAAGGATTGCTGCGGCTCGTTACCGGATGAGATGTTTGCTCTGGCAGACCATGCCAACACGCAAGGAGAAGCCTGGGTTTCCGCTTTTTGTGGCATCCATCAGTCGTTCCGACGAGCTAAGATCGGTGATTCATATCAACAAATCGGGTGTCGGGGTGGTGACAAGGTGATCATCGCTGACCAGGACATCCTCACTGAGGACGAAACCCGGAGCATCCTTGAAAAAAACGCCTGTGTATTCGCCAAGTGAAAGAAGGGCAAATCTCTCACTCACAAAATCAACCGAGGAGTTCACTTAAATGGTTGCTGATTGAGAGAAGGAAAAAGCGTGTCCGCCCGACCAACTTAACCATTTTCGGATTAAGTAACGATTTGTGTCAACAAGCTAAGGCCGAATGTGTTCTCCTAGAAAGCACAAGTGGTTAAGTTGGTCGAGATGGAGAGTCTGCTGCAGGGGATTCATCCTGTATCTTTTGAAGCGCTCGCAGCCAGTGACGTCGCGGCGATGGATGAGCGGCTGCGGCAAGTAGGCGAGGAGAATCCTAGTGATTCATCCTTCCATAAAGGAAAGAACAAGCGTATCCAGCTTCTGTGAATCATGAAGGGTTTCGTCTTGATTGTTATTTCTCGGCCTTCCACGCCCGTTGGCCTGGTGAGGTCGTTCGCTGGACGAGCGGCTAAAGTCCTGCGATCACAATACGCGGAGATCGAGACTTGGATGGATATACCGGCGTGATTTCTGAACTCCGGGCTTGGAACTATCTTGTCTGATGAGCATGATAAAGTGATTGACCGATTGTGGTCAGAGGCGCTCCAAAGGAGCTAGATATTTAGATCAAACAGAAATAGATCTGGAATTTACTTATGACTTCTCGGTGTTCACCCTGAGATTAACTACACATATGCTTAGCATATAAGCGTTTATCACCTCGCAGGTGTGGAGTTATTCCTAGAGCAATTAGGAGCCGTAGCAAGGAATGGTCGTTGAGTTGATATCACGGAATATTAACGGGTACCTATTACCAAGTTGGTGGAAGTGAAAACAGCATTAGGAAATACACGCAGCGGCAGTACAAAAGGAAACCAATTGGAGTTTCGAGCAAAACATTCACTACCTTTAATAGATAGCGAATACCTGTGTCTGCCCGATATTGAACCTCTTGGTTAAATTGACACTGGATAAATTCAATGACGCCGTGTACAGAGAGTTGAGGAGAACCCCAAATGGGTTATAGTGAGTATCCATCAAAGTCTACTGAGCCAACTTCCATTATTGAGGTATTAACCGCTATGATTGATGAAGGCAAATTCCAGGCTGCAGTAGTGACCTCGTCCGACGGATTGCCCATTGCCTCTGCTCCCGCTGGATATGATAGCGACGTTACCTCCGCAATGGTAGCCCTGCTCCAGCGGGTAAGCAGTGATGCACGGAACCAATTGGGAATGTCGGAGGTGGACGAGGTGATGATATATGATCGCGATCGAATTCGTTTGATATGCCGTTATCTCTCTGTGGGCAAGGTGAAGATCATCTTGGCTGCGATTGTCCCACCCGGCCTAGCCTATCGCCAAATAACCAATCAGGCCATCAGGCAAATTAGACGGCTGCTATCTTGAGGTGTATTGCCGGGGTTTCCCTATAAAGTTTGGGTTATAAAAGGGAAGAATTAATTAGTCAAATTGTAAGAATTTGTTTTTGCCAAATGCATGAGCGGCATACTTTAAGGGAGGGAAGGCAGGGAGCTATAATAATCGAATTTATGCGTGAAAAGAGCATCTACTTAACGGGAATCATTTTGAGTACGCTTTTATGACTCATTCAAGATAAATCGCTAAACCTGCGTCAATAAGCAGATACGGTGCTTTCACGCATCCTAATGTCTATCGAAGATTGCCAATATTCTGTTATTGATTTCTGGTCGTTTGAGGATGGGAGTTATGTGAGATAAGTACCTATTTGGATTTAGAAATAAAGGCGAGTTGATATGATTGAGAAAACCGAACTGAGATTTTTATCGAAACTGAAACCAGGAGACCACTCCTGTTTCATCTTTGAGCATGAAGAAGAGCATAGGATAGTACTTTCAAGGTTCATACGTTTAGGTCTAGAACGAAACGAAAAAGTGCTCTATATCCTGAATGAACATACAGAAGAGACCGTTCTCAGTTACCTGGGGACTACAAAGCTTACGGAAAAAAAACTCCTTTCTGGTGGGCAGTTGACGTTTATCACCCGTGATGATGGGTATTTTCGCAACGGTGAAATTAACCTAAAAAAGCTGTTTGGTTTCCTCCAAGTCGAGAGTAAACAAGCCCTTAAAGAGGGTTATCAAGCTTTGCGTATTACCATTGAGATGACCTGGGCGTTGAAGGGGTCACTTGATCTCGAACGACTCCTCGAATATGAGATGGAGTTGCATAAATTCATCACCGATTGCAAGTGCATTGCCCTATGTCAGTACAGCCGTCATGATTTCGATCTAGGATCATTGCCTGTCGTTCAACATTCCCATCCTTTTGCTATCCTGAATACGGAAATCAATAACAATCATTTTTTCGTTTCCCATGCTGACCTTGCGGTTGGCAATCTCGCGACTCACGCGATCGGTTGTTGGACCCGCAACCTTGCCGATCGCCAACAAGCAGAAGAAGAGTTAGATGGGGCTCGTAAGCTTGCACAAACCCTTATTGACGCGGTGAATTCTCCGATACTGATCATCGACACCGATCGTCATGTGAGGATGATGAATCGGACTGCCCGGGATCAATATTCCAGAGAATTAGGAACCTTACCTCTGTTCTGTTATCAAATTTCTCATAACCAGGACACGCCATGTGACGGGGTAGAACATACCTGTCCTTTGGAACAAGTGCTCGAATCCCGATGCAGGGTTTCAGTTACTCATGATCATTTCAATTCAACCGGCGAAAAGAGGGTGGTTGAGATTGTTGCTTCGCCATTGTTTGGGAGTGACAATTCAATCAAGGGTATTGTTGAAACGATGTGGGATATCACCGATCAAACACGAGCGAAAGAAGCCTATCTCGATAGCGAGAAACGTTTCCGTGATTTCGCCATGGTGGCTGCCGATGCAATAGTTCTGGCAGACAGTGAATTTAAAATTATCTTCTGGAACAGAACAGCTCAAAATATATTTGGCTTTAGTGCAGAAGAGATCCTTGGTAAACCACTTACAAACTTAATCGATGAGAGTCAATTAAAGATTTATACTGACAACATTAATCAGATACAGATGTCGTCTGATCAAGAAGTTTTCGGGAAGATGTTTGAGTTAAATGGTTCGCGCAAGGATGGGAGTGTGTTTCCGGCAGAACATTCTATCTCATCCTGGCAAGTGGACCATGAGGTTTTTTATTGCGCTTTGATTAGAGATCTGAGTGAAATGCAAGAGATACAAAGGCGTGCTTTACTTCAAGATCGCTTGGCAGCAGTAGGGCAGTTAGCAGCTGGCATCGCCCACGACTTCAACAATATTATGGTTCCAATCATCTTGTATAGCGAATTGATGCTAGATGAGTCGGATGTAAAAACAGATTCTCGAAGGCGTTTGGAAAAAATCATTCAACAGGCCCAAAGGGCAAAATCATTGACACAACAATTCCTTGACTTCAGTAGAAAAGGGATCATTGAAAAACAGGATTTGAATCTCTATGAATTTATCAAGGATATTATTGAGCTTCTGGAGCGAACGCTTCCGGAAAATATTAACATTAGCATTAAGTGTAAATCTGAAGACTTTTCTGTCAACGTAGACCCCAATCGTATGCAGCAAGTGTTTCTAAATCTGGCTCTAAACGCTCGCGATGCTTTACCCGACGGTGGTCAGCTTTGGTTCGAACTAACGCAACTGCGGGTTGAACCTGATGAGTTTCCACCATATCGTGATATGTCGCCTGGAATCTGGGTAAGAGTTAGGGTAGGAGATTCAGGGGTGGGGATTTCTCCGGAAGCCTTGCCACACATCTTCGAACCGTTCTTCACCACAAAGCCCACAGGGGAAGGAACCGGATTGGGGTTGTCGCAAGTGTATGGTCTCGTTAAAAAGCATAACGGGTATATCGATGTGGAAAGTGCAC
>DAOUDJ010000280.1:0-30125 GCA_034430795.1 Anaerolineales bacterium
GCCATCCTCTGGGATCTAGGGGGCGTCCTGCTGCGCACCGAAGACTGGGAACCCCGTCGTCGCTTGGACGAGATGCTGGATCTGCCGAGTGGAAAAATATACAAACTCGTTTTCGAGAGTGAGATGAGTCGTAAAGCCACCATAGGCGAAGCCGCCAATGATGATATCTGGATGTGGGTAGGTGAACAGCTCGAACTTTCGAGGGATGAGTTAGCGCATGTGAGAGATGAATTCTGGTCTGGCGATAAAATAGACATGGATTTGATCCGTTTTATCCGCGCCCACAAAACCGAAACCATTATGGGACTACTGTCCAATGGATGGCCTTCGACTAGACGTTTCATCGATGAGCACTGGCATATCGCGGATATCTTTGACGACATGATTATTTCTGCCGAGGTTGGGTTAGCAAAACCCGACCGGCGGATCTATCAATTAGCCCTCGATCGGCTGGGCGTCGATGCGGAACAAACCATCTTCATTGACGACCTCGATGAAAACATCCAGGGAGCGCGTGAACTGGGGATCCACGGAATCTACTTTCAAGACCCTCAGGCCGTCTTGGAAGAACTGATAGATCTTCTCGACCTCACAGCCTAAGCTATCCATTGTCCGTGAGAGTGTAGCTTGCGTTACCCTGCTAGAACTGATGAATCAGCGCTGTTGATAATCAAACTCTAAAACCACTGGTATACTCAATTTGCTATCCATAACAGTTCATGACAGAATTGGGGGGTTCTTACCAGCAACATTTGAAACACATGTGGTTTGGTCCTAGTCTCATTTACAGAAAAACCTCCGCAGCCTGTTTCGAAGGGGGACACGAAACTTCCACGTGAATAAATCATTACAACCGCTGCTCTCTCGTAAGATGATTATCTTCCTCATCGGACTCACTTTCGTTGAGGCGACACGGGCGATGACCGCGGTGCAGATCCCGGTCTTTTTGCGTGAAATCGGAGCGAGCGTCAGTCAGGTCGGGCTTTTTTTCACCCTGACGATGGTTGTGCCTCTCGTGCTCGGGGTTTTCGGAGGTTGGATATCGGATTCAATCGGCCGCTTGCAGGCGATCTTATTCGGGAGTCTTGCGGGGATCCTCGGATACCTCCCCTTTGCTTACGCACAACGCTGGGAAGTGACTCTCATCGGTCCTTTTATCCTGGCGGTGGCAACATCTTTGATCCAGCCATCCTTCCGAGCCTACATTGCCGACAATTGCCCCACGGAGACACGCGGCCGCATTTTTGGACTGAGTAAATCATTTATCACCGCGGCCTGGATACTCACACCACCCTTGGGCGGCTTTCTGGCAATGAACTACGGGTCCCGCACAATGTTTCTCACAGCGGTTTTTCTATACGGGATCGCCGCCGTCATTTTTATGTTCCTTTTACAATCCGAGAAAATTAAGACCAGCGCACCACTAGAAAAGCCCACCCTGAAGTCACTCAAGGATTCCTTCACCCAGATCTTCCCGATTGTCTTAGCTGGGGGGCTGTTAACCTGGGTCTTGATTTCAGATGGCATCCGAGTCTTTGCGACGAATCTTTCTTTCAACCTTCTCCCGGTCTACCTGAGCGATATTGGCCAAATTAACAAGCAGGGCATTGGCGTTATTGATGGTTTGCACGGCATCGCCTGGGTTATCGCTGCTCCAATCGGCGGGTGGCTCTCCGACAAATCGAGCGAACGGAATAGCTTCATACTTGGCGCGGCGATCTTCCTCTTCTCGTTCCTTGTTTTCATCCTAGCAGGAGGCTTCGGAATCTTTGCTCTATCTTGGATCATTATGGGGATCGGCGGCGCGCTTCTTGACCCGGCCGTTAATGCGCTTATCGCTCGTGGAGCACCCCCACATCTTCGCGGTGTCGCCTATGCTCTGATACCCGCTCTCATTGGCCTGGTCGCACTTCCCGCGCCCTGGATCGGCGGCCAGATCTGGGAAGCCATCGGCCCAAAGATCCCTTTCCTCGCAACTTTTCTCCTCGGATCCCTTGCTCTCATCCCAGCCTGGTTCAAGCTACGCGTACCCGCCTCTGAAGTTAATCCCCCCGCGGAACCAACACCTTAGAAGCTCTCAATTTCCAAAACTCCATTCTAGCAAACGGAAACCCGGAGTTCTTTCGGGTCATCTTGGCCGCGAACAAGTTTAGCTCCCGCATAGAAGCATCTCGTTCACAATATCTTTGCTCGATTCTTGGATGAGGTCTTAAAGGGGTGAGCCCCCTGCCATTCACCGGGGGGCCGGCATTGCCGCGTTCGCCGGGGGGTCCCAACTTCTTCGCTGCAGCGAAAGGGCGTTCCTCCAGTCGGTCGGCGTTTTCATCATGATCGCCAAAACTAACTGCGGATCAATCAGATTTGCCGGAGGTTGCCACAGCATACTGGGACGTGCAGCCCATTGGTGGCCTGGGGCTCATTACACCTTAACTTTAGACACCTTACGTCCTAGAGTCAATCAGCGATACGCTTAAAAAATTCCGGCGCTCATCTACCCCATAAAAGAATCCTTACAAATTTGTGTATATAATCTCGATTATCTTCACGCAATGAGTTGTTTTCTTCTATGAGAATCCTTCTTCTCCTTGTGTGAGCATTCTGCTCATGAGCGCACCGCTGAAGAATGGAGATAGCAGCTTGGGTCTGGAACCTAACATGGTGGCCCAACCAACAGATTACAGCCTTGTTATAAGATTGTCACCGCTGTGGATGATCCACGGGCATCAGTATCGAAATTGAACGCCTGGTGTTGTTAATCATAAGACGCTGGTTAATATTAGCGGTCGAGCATCACTCGATCGTTGAACTCTCCGTTAATGATTTGCATAACTTTCAAGCACTTTAGAACCCGAGAAACAAAGACCTCATTCATATTCGTGACCAACCAGGAGCAAACATCCATGAACCCTCGAGTGAAATTGATCTTCAACCCCTGCGCTGACCGGGGCCGGTCCTCAGATCTCGAAACAACCGTTCAGCATATACTCGACAAATACGATGGTGCGGAATGGTCCACAACCGAATACCCTGGCCACGCAACCGAACTCGCCGAGCGGGCCGCGCGAGATGGCTTCGATGTCGTCGCCGCGATTGGTGGCGATGGCACCGTCCATGAAGTTGTAAACGGTTTGATGCGAGTTCCCCAAGATCAGAGACCCTTACTCGGTTCTGTGCCCATCGGCTCCGGGAATGATTTTTCCTCTAATGTCGGAGCTCCGGAGGAAATTGAGGTCGCGCTCGAACGGGTCTTCAATGGGGAGACAAAGACCATCGATATCGGCTTAGTCACGGATGGTTCTGGTCGATCAGAGTACTGGAACAATACAATCGGAATCGGCTTTGACGCTGCGGTTACGATTTATTCCTATAAAATCACTCGTTTGCAGGGATTCACGATGTATCTCTGGGCAGTGATCCAAACGATCTTCCTCCACCATCACGCGCCCAGAATGAAGATCGTAACAGACCAGGAAGAGATCGATGAGAATGTCCTGATGTTCGTCGCCTGCAACGGACCCCGGGAAGGCGGCGGATTCTATGTCGCCCCGGATGCTATCTTCGACGATGGTCTTTTTCATTACGCGATGATTAAGAACGTGTCCCGTCCGATGATGTTCCGCTTGATCCCGGAGGTGATGAATGGCACCCACGGCCGTTTCAAACAGGTTCGAATGGGTCATTTTCGCGAACTGCACTTGACGTCTGAGGATCCTGTAACGATCCATCTGGATGGCGAGGTCTTCGCTGGGTTCGATTCCACCGTAGCCGAACTCAAAATCAAAGTCCTTCCAAACGCGTTGCGCGTCATCATCTAGAGTGGATAACCTTCTTTAGAAAAAAGCATTGTCTATTTCGCTCCACATGAGATCAACACTCCACACACTCGAGGACCAGGATACAGGCTACCTGCGAATCCTCTGTGAACTCTGGGGATTCGACTCACCCCAAGGCTCCCATCATTCGGTCGTGGAAGACATAACGCGCGCCATGCTCAAGCGAAACACGCTTGACGAATTGCTCGACAGCTTACCCGATGCAGCCAAACAAACCCTTGAAGGGATCGCCCACGCTGGCGGTCGGATGGCATTCCCTGACCTTATCCGGGACCACGGAGAATTGCGGGAAATGGGACCGGGAAAACGCGAGCGCGAACAGCCCTGGCGCAGCCCTGCATCGCCGGTTGAGGTGCTTTGGTATCGCGGTCTGATAGGCCGTGCATTTGCTGACACGCCCAAAGGCCCGCAGGAATTTGCCTACATCCCCACAGATTTGCTACAGATGCTAAGGGAATCTCTTCCTGAGTACAGCCACCCGTCGCTTTCACCGCTGACACAAGACCCAAAACACATCTATTTGGCAACTTCTGCTGCAATTGACGATGCCACAACTCTTCTGGCTGCAATGCGCCGGACCCCCCTCCTTTCATTCCAGATCTCCCTGGAGCAAGACACCCACCTGGAGCAATTTCTTCTCATCCCGCGTTTGCACAATCTTCTGCTCACAATCCTTAAAGAAATGTCATTAATCGAGGGACCGCCATGGACACCGAATCCTGAGAGAACCCGCACTTTTATAGACGGCTCCCGCTCGCAAGGAGTATGCGATCTGCTTCTGGCCTGGAAAGACTCCATGACCTGGAACGACCTGGCTGTACTCCCTAATATCGCATGTCACACCGACACCTGGCCTAATGACGCCGGACTTTCACGCCAGGGCGTTCTCGATCTTCTGCAGCATCTAACGCCTGGGCTTTGGTGGGATTTGAATGATTTCGTGGAAGAGATCCGACAAACTCACCCTGCCTTTCAACGGCCCGGTGGTGATTTTGACTCCTGGTATCTTCAAGATCAAAGCGGGATTTTCCTCCATGGTATTGAGAACTGGAATACAGTCGATGGCGCCCTTCTCCGTTACGTAATCACCGGTCCTCTTCACTGGCTTGGAGCCGTCGATCTCGGGCAAGATTCTCAATCGACTTCGATCTCCTCGTTTCGCCTCACGCCCGTATCGACACTGCTGTATGATCCCAAAGCGTCTGTCCACATTGAAGAACCGGATAAGGCGATCATCATTCACGCCGATGGACGCATCATCGTTCCCCGCGGGGTCAACGGAGCTGTTCGCTATCAAATCGCACGCTTCTCTCATTGGGTATCGGTTGAAGATGAGCAGTATGAGTACCGCCTCACGCCGAGTACGCTACAGCGTGCCAGAGAGCAGGGTTTGTCCCATCAACATATCCGGACAGTCCTGGAGAAGACCTACGAATCCCCGCTGCCGCGCCCGGTTGATCTGGCGTTAACTCGTTGGGCCGAGAAAGGCACAGAAGCGCGTATCAAGCGATACTGGATCTTACGCGTCCAATCTCCAGAAGTGCTCGAGATGCTGCGCAGCAAGAAATCGACAAACCGTTATTTTAAAGAGATTCTCAGCCCCACCACGGCAATCGTGGAGTCCTCGGATTGGCCAAAGCTGCAAGCAGCCGCCGCGCGTCTTGGGCTTTTAATGGACCCGCCGGATTCGACGGGGTAAGCTTTGTAGTGCACCCACATCCCCCGCACCCCCTTTCGAATGGCCAGGTATGCAATCCTTATACGCCCGAGTTCCAAAGCCGGGCTCTGCCCAATCTACCCCGGATTGCGTTTCAATGTGAAAAAGAGTTCAACATAAAGATATTTCCACATATTCGGATTTGCATGGTTGGTTTGAACTGAGAGCTTGATGTTTGATCCGGGGGGTGTGCTCCACGCTGCGCTTCGCGCAGCACTCCGTAGGAGCCATGAGTGCTTTGCGAGGGCAGACTACTGCACCCATGTCCCCCTGTCTTGTCCTTTCCGCTTCGCTGCAAGGATGCTTCGCGAGGGACAACAGGGGGGAAGAATAGAAAAAGCGATTCATCACATTTGCAAAGGTTGATCTACTCGTTCATACGCGCAGACCTCAAGGCACAGGCTGCGCCTGAGACCGGAAGCAGAGCTTCCGCACTCCACATAGTGCAGAAGGGATGTAGGCAGACCCTGGTTAGATCAACAATAGGATATTGAGGTCTCAGTCGGAGTTTGACGTGGTTTAAATGGGTTCCAACAAACACTTTTCCACAGTAAGTATGGAGGTGAACCGATTTTACTAACTTGAGAGGGTTCTCCGCGTACGAGGATAAACAAACTATTGATTAGACAAAGCTGTTTGCATCGCTTCTTCCAGCTCTTCGAGCGTTACGGGTTTAAAAACAAAAGCGTTCGCGCCAATCCGCATGGCTTCATCGACCTGGATGTCGGTTGTTTCTGACGATAGCATAACCACTGGAATCTCTTTAAAATCGTCGCGCATACGCAGGAACTCCAAAAAATCGATTCCACTTACTTCGGGCATGTTGATATCCAGCACTATTAATTCCGGCCGATCACCCGTAAGAAGCTGCTTGGCTGCACTGCGCGCATCGCGGAATATTTCGACTGTTGAATCTAGAAGCTGCAACATCAGCTTAATGGCATGGCTCATTTCATCGTCGTCATCCACAATCCAGACTGCCCGCATCCTTTCCTCCATCAACCTCTGAGCGCTTCTTGTATCTGCTCCGCTGTCTTTAATGTGATCCCGGAGATGCCGGCCAGATCTTTAAGGCTCGCTTGTCGAATCCCTTCGAGGTCACTAAAAGTTTTTAATAATGCCTTCCGGCGTGCCGGACCGACACCAGTGATACTATCAAGCTTCGAAGCCAGCCCTCCCCGCCTACGTTGAGTCCGATGTTGTCGCAAGGCGAAACGATGGGCTTCATCTCTAATCCGCTGAACGAGGTACAAGGCTTGTGAACGTCGCGGCAGGATGACGGGGTCGGCTCGATCTGGGAGATGGAGCTCCTCGTGCCCTTTTGCCAGTCCAACAACCGGCACACGCTCTTTCAGATTGTACTCCTCCAGGATCTTGCTAGCCCTGCTGAGCTGCCCCTTCCCGCCATCGACAATCAGAAGATCCGGCAGCAAACCGAAACTCCTATCCAGCTTGCCGCCCGGTCTCCCCGCTTCCTCATTCGCGATCCGCCACCGCCGGAAGCGCCGCCCTAAGATCTCCTCCATACTGGCGAAATCGTCCTGCCCCTGAACATTCTTAATCGTGAATTTGCGGTAGAGTTTCTTGCTGGGCGCTCCCTGCTCGAACACAACCATCGAACCCGCCGCGGCGGTCCCTTGTAGATTAGATATATCGTAGCACTCAATCCGGTTTGGTGGATCCTGGAGGGATAGCGCCTCCCGGAGTTCGCTCAACGCTTGTACGTGCTTGCTGCGGTCCGCTTCCCATTTCGCTTTTAGAGAGGCAAGGGTCTCCGCCGCGTTTTCTGCCACCAGTGCCACCAAATCCCGCTTTGCGCCCCGACGCGGCACCTTCAGGTAGACTTTTGACCCGCCACGCCGATCGTTGAGCCAGGTTTCAATGATGCGCGCCTCCTCTATCTCAAGCGGCAGGAGAATTCGCGATGGGATATGAGTCGCCTCAGTATAGAACTGTTTTACAAAAGCCTCCACCAGTTCTTGGTCTTGGGCCTCACGGGTACCATCAAGGACAAAATACTCAGTCCCGATGAGCTTACCCCTTCGAACAAAAAATATCTGAACGCATGCATCACGCTCGTCTCGAGCGAAGGCGATGACATCCGTATCAAGCTTATCCTGTGAAACGATTTTCTGGCCCTCGACGACTCTCTCGATGGCGATCAACTGATCGCGTATAGTTCCAGCCCTTTCAAATTCCATCGCTTGCGACGCTCTTTCCATTTCCTGCTCAAGCCGGCTCACAATCGGGTCCGTGCGCCCTTGAAGGAATCGGCCGAGGTCCTCAATCATCGCTCGATAACCCACAGCATCAATTTTTCCAATGCAAGGCGCCAAGCAAAGCTTAATATCGTCATACAGGCATGCGCGTTGGTCTTCGCCGGTAATCACGCGATCGCAGGTGAGATAAGGGAAGATCTTGCGTAACACATCGAGAGTCTGATGGACAGCCCAGACGCTTGTATACGGACCATAATAGCGGGCCCCATCGTCTAATAACCGGCGCGTGACCGTGACTTTCGGAAAGGGGTCTTTCCAAAGTATTTTGATATACGGATACCTTTTATCATCCTTAAGGCGAATGTTGTACTTCGGTCGATGACGCTTGATGAGGTTCATCTCTAAAATCAGCGCCTCGAGCTCTGAGCTTACAACGATCCATTCAATATCTTCAATCTTTAAAACCATCTCGGCTGTCTTGCGACTGTGGTTGGCGGCATCGTGAAAATAGGATCGAACCCGGCTTCGCAGGTTGACTGCTTTACCAACATAAATAACCCGGCTCTCCTTGTCCTTCATCAGGTAGCAACCGGGCTTGTTGGGAATTCCCTGTAAGAGTGGTTTGAGACGGTCTGATGCAGCCATACTGAGTCGATTCTAGCATATCTGGATCACATCAAACTTACGGGAAGCCTTCACTTCACAGGATTCTCAGGATATGGGCGCACAAATCCTGCGCTTTGAATATTCCCATTGCGACCTGGGAACCAGTATAATCGCGAGACTATGCCTAAATTCATGCGCCGCCTCCCGGTCGTTCTTATTGTCACGCTCGCACTTTCTAGCTGCGTGAGCGCAAGCGCCACGACGACTCCCGGTCTGCCGGCGACGGTTCCAAGTTCCCCGGTGCCTACAGAATCGGCAACGGAGGCGCCACGCCCAGCACCTCGCAGCATTACGCTCTGGGTTGCTCCAGCCTTCGCGCCGGATTCAGAAAGCCCAGCCAGCGCATTGCTCTTGGAGCGCTTACGAGCTTTTGAGCAGATTCATCCCGGGTTGAGCATCCTGGTGCGAGTTAAGAGCACCGATGGCCCATCGGGATTATTAGAGACGCTTGTCGCTGCGAATGCCGCCGCGCCTGCACTCCTTCCCGATGCGATAACATTCAGCACTTCGAACCTGGAGGATGCAGCATCCAAGGACCTAATCATCGAGCTAAACAATCTTCTCCCGGTTCCCGAAACCCCGGATTGGTATGAGTTTAGTCTTCCCGCCGCACGCGTCGCCGGGGATTTCTTCGGACTTCCATTCGCCAGCGAGGTAGATATCCTGGCATACCGCAATGATCTCTACCCCTCGCCTCCAAGAAGTTGGGATGACCTAGTCGGTGAACCGCGCAGTTTCCTCTTTCCTGCCGGCGATCCAATAGCAGCCTTCACATTGGCGCAATATCTCTCCTTGGAGGGTTTTCTCCTCAATTCTGACGAAGATCCAGCCCTAAACCCCGCTGTGCTATCCGACGTGTTGGCCGTCTATAACTCAGCCCTCGCAGCTCAAATTCTCCCTTATTCCGTAAGGCAAATCTCCGCTGCGGAACAATCCTGGTCTGCGCTGCAAGACAATAGTATAGCCAGCGCAGTAGCTCCCTTCAGCGCCTATATGTTGGATCATAATCCGGCGAAGTTCTCCGCAGTACCTCTTCCAACCCAGGATGGCCAAGGTGTCGGCCTCGCCTCAACATGGTCGTGGGCAATCGTTACACAGGATGCCGAGCGTATCCCAATTGTCGCCGAGTTGCTTGCCTGGCTTAGCGCACCTGATTTCCTCGGACTATGGACTCACTCACTGGGGATGCTCCCACCTACAAGTGCCTCTTTAGCCGCCTGGCCTGAAGGGGACGATACCGCGTTAGCCAGCAGCCTCGTCACCGTAACACAACCGATGCCGTCTTCATCGCTTCGCCTCACGATAGGGCCGGTTCTTTATATAGCTGTCGAAGCCGTCATCGGCGGAGGAGAAGCTCCAACGACCGCAGCCCAAGCTGCGGCGGAAGCGCTCTCCAACCCTTAATATCACGGTCGGTGATGGAGATCTCGTTCAGGCTATGATAGAGCTCCCTCGATTTGAGGATCATAAGAAACACCTACAACTGATCTCTCTGCAGGCACTCAAGGCTGCCGATGCCCATCGGGCTGTTCGAAGGTATCTTCGTTTTTCCAGAGAGGGTATCGAGGCAGGGACACACACCATAGGGTTAAAACCCGGGGCACGGATTTACCTGGTCGCGTTTGGAAAAGCGGCACCGGCGATGGCAAGGGCCGCGGTGGAAATCCTTCGGAATCAAATCGTGGCCGGCATCATCGCTGCGCCGCGCAATATCGATGATCTACCGCCTTCGCTTAAAATTTTCCATGCTGGTCATCCCCTGCCTAATGCTGACAGCCTCGCCGCGGGGCGCGCTACCGAGCTGCTCCTTGAAGGTACCACCCGTGATGATCTTCTGCTTGCGCTCGTCTCCGGTGGTGGATCGGCAATGCTCGAATTGCCGCTTCCGGGCATCGAACTCGATGATCTCCGTCTCCTAAACACACTTCTCATCCAATCCGGGCTTCCAATCCAAAAGATTAACACCATACGCAGAGCACTTTCCCGTATTAAAAATGGCGGTTTAGCGCGGCTAGCCGCTCCTGCGCGCGTGTTATCCCTGATCCTTTCTGATGTCGTCGGCGACCATATTTCGGCTATAGCATCGGGGCCCACAGTCCTGAAACGTGCCTCGCGAGCTGAGGCGCGTGACATACTCCAAGAGAGCGGTCTATGGTCAGAAACCTGTGCCTCCATCCGCTTCGCCCTTGATTGCCCTGATCCTGCGTTGGAGAGGGCACGACGTCCAAGGAATATTTTAATCGGAAACAACTCACACGTCGTTCACGCTGCCGGACAACAGGCGCACGCCCTCGGTTTTTCTGTCAAAACCGTCACAACAAAAATGCAGGGAGAGGCGCGCGAAATCGGCGAGCGTTTTGGTCTGCGGATGAAAAACCTTCGCCAGCGCAGGGCTCTCGAAAAACCCGCCTGCCTACTAATGGGCGGTGAAACCACAGTTACGATAACGGGCCAGGGCCTTGGTGGACGCAATCAAGAATTGGCGCTCGCCGCGGCCATCGCTCTTTCAGATATTCAACATGTAGCCGTCATGAGTTTCGCTACGGATGGCGTTGACGGCCCTACGGATGCTGCCGGCGCAATCATCACCGGGGATACAGCGGTCAGATCAAGATCTCTTGGGTTCGTGCCACAAGAAGCGCTTCAAGAGAATGACTCATACCCTCTTTTAAAAGCTGCGGATGCTCTCCTGCACATCGGTCCGACCGGCACAAACCTCAACGACCTGGTTGTCGGCCTTATCTATTGAGCTAACACCACATGCTGCGATATTTAACCTGTTTGACCCCTCATTGAGCGCCTGATACAATCCCGCCGCGACTTACATCTTACCCAGGAGGATTCATGCCCATCCACTTTGGAACAGACGGATGGCGGGGAGTGATCTCCGACACGTTTACCTTTCACAACCTGCGCCGTATCTCTCAAGCAATCGCGGATGCCGTCGCTGCGGAGGAATGGCTCAACGGAGTAACGAGCGGACCGAAACCAGATCCAAAACGCATGGTGGTTGGTTTCGATACTCGATTCCTCTCTGATCGCTACGCGGCCGAAGCGGCGCGGGTGCTCGCAGCGAATGGATATAAGGTGTATCTCACCACAGCCGATGCGCCTACACCAGCGGTCTCATACACCGTAAGACATCTGGGGGCGATCGCGGGCATCATGATCACCGCCTCGCATAATGCACCGCGCTACAATGGGGTGAAGCTCAAGGCCGCGCAGGGCTACTCTGCCGCCAGAGAGCAATGCCGGAGAGTGGAGGTTTATCTTAGCGACAACGAGGCTCGAGGCCGGGGGCCAAATTTGATGGATTTCGAGCAAGCTCGCTCAGAAGGCCTGATCGAACGCATAAACCCCACGCCGGCCTACTACGACCATTTGAGACAACTCATCGACTTCGACATAATCGCAGATAACCCGCAGCACATCGTCGTTGATTCGATGTTCGGATCCGGCAGAGGGCAAATACGCGGCATACTGCAGGGCACGGGTTGTGAGGTATTCGAAATTCGCGGAGAGATGAACCCTGGATTCGGTGGCATCCATCCTGAACCGATTGGGCACTACCTTGGCGCGCTTGCCGGCGCTATCGCTGCTGGCCACGGCCAACTCGGCCTGGCTACGGACGGTGATGCCGACCGTCTCGGCGCCATGGATGGCCGTGGACAGTTCGTCGATCCGCACCGCATTATGGCCCTTGCGCTCAAATACCTTTTCGAGAAACGTGGTTATCGGGGGAAAGTCGTAAAAACAGTTTCAACCACTCAGATGATTAACCGGCTAGCCGAGAAATATGGGCTCGATGTAATAGAGACACCGGTCGGATTCAATTACATTGCCGAGTGGATGCTGCAAGACGATGTTCTCATTGGCGGCGAAGAGTCAGGTGGAATCTCCTTCAAAGGACACATTCCAGAGGGAGACGGTATCCTCATGGGACTTTTACTCACGGAAATGGTCGCGGAAAGTGGCGTCCCGTTGGACGAGATGATCGCCGACTTGCTCGCCGAGGTTGGGCCAGCCCACTACAAACGCGTTGACCTGCGTCTTGCCCGTCCGATAGTGAAGGACCAAATGGTTAAACAGCTCGCAGAGGACGCTCCGTCATCCATTGGCGGTGTTGAAGTTTCCACGATAAACACAATGGACGGCGCGAAGTACCTCCTGGCCGACGATTCCTGGCTCCTGATCCGGCCGTCCGGTACAGAGCCAGTCTTACGCGTGTACGCGGAAGCTCGCGATCCCGAACAAGTCAATCGGCTTCTCGAGTTTGGTCAATCTATAGCTGAAGGAGCTTAATAAGGAAAAGGTTAGTGCTTGGCCCCTGACAATGACACCAAGGGGCACACTAACCTTTACGCGTTTTCTGTAATATCGCCTTGAGAATCCAGGGGCTCGAAAGGCAGCGAGATCCAGAAAGTGCTCCCTTTCCCAAATTCACTCTCAACGCCGACTTCGCCACCGTGAACTTCGATGATCCCCTTACAGATTGCCAATCCAGATCCCGAACCCTGCTGTTCTCGTTTCGCACGGTCGATCTGGTAGAACACATTGAACAAGCCGCCTAGTTCCTGTTCCCTTATCCCTTGCCCTTGATCCTGGACACGTAGGATTAACCGGTCTCCCTCTGCTTCCGCTGAAAACCGGACCCATTCACTTTCATCCGTTGAAAACTTAATTGCATTATCGAGCAAACGCCCAATCGCATCCGAGAGATATGCCTCATCTGCCACAAGCGGTGGGAGATCCTCCGGGACATCCATAACCAGAGTTAACCCTCGTTCTTCCGCTGTCGGCTGGAAGGGTTTTACGATCACACGCAACCAAAGCCCCGTCTCTTCAATTCGACGCCTCCGGTAACGATACGCCTCTTCCGCTTCACCTGTTTCGATCTCCACTAAAACGAGGAAATCATCGACGAGGCTGTTTAACCGCAGGGCTCCCCGGCGAATACCTTGCATGAAATCCTGGAAATCTTCTCCGGCGATTTCCTGACCCTCGAGCTCGAGCAAATCAGAATAATTGATGATGTACGTCAGCGGAGTCCGGAATTCATGGCTCAGCGTGAGTAGAATCTTACTCTTTAAGTCGGCAACTTCATCATCTCGATGCTGACGGAGGTTCTCCCACCGGCTAAGTTTCGCCCGTACGGCGACCAATAAATCCTCATCATCAAACGGTTTAGTGATGTAATCGTCGGCGCCAACTTCTTTCCCGCGGCGGATGTCTGCTTTTTCTCCACGCGCGGTGAGAAAGATAAACGGAATTGCGCTAAGCTCGGGCTGTTCGCTCACCTTTTCGTGGAATTGATACCCGTCCATCTCAGGCATCATGATGTCTGAAACGATCAAGTCCGGTTGCTGCTTTTCCAGAACATCCAGCGCCTCTAGTCCATTCATGGCAGTTAGCACCTGGTACTCGGTCAGTTCCAGAAGTTCACGAATCCCCTCAAGCAGCGCCAGATCATCCTCGACAACCAGGATTAATGGATTGGTCATGGTCACCCTCTTTCCCTTGTTATCAGGGGTAGCCGTACGGTAAATACGCTTCCAACTCCGACCTCGCTCTCAACCGCAACGAGACCGCCATGCAGGTTCACAATCTCCCGCACAATCGCAAGGCCCAGACCGCTTCCCGGGATATTATTCTTCCGTGCCATAGTACCACGATAAAAACGATCAAATAAAAAGGGTTGGTCTCCCTCAGAGATCCCGACGCCATTATCCCGGACCTCCACGCACACGTAAGCAATCCCATCCTTTTCTTCTTCCCTGGTGGTATTCAGGGAGATCACCCCACCAGGATCGGTGTAGGTCGCTGCATTCGCGACCAAATTGGTAAAAAGGCGAATCAACTGATCGCGATTCCCCAAAACCATCACTGCATTCTCAGTTTCGTGAGCCAGGTGTATCCCCTTCTCCTCACAAGTCGGGCGGTGCCGCTCGACAACTTGGTCAAGTATATCTGTGATCTCTACAGGCTCCATCTCAATTTCTTTCTGAGACTCCAATCGCGAGAGATCCAACAACTCCTCGATCATGCTCGTGAGCCGATCCGTCTCCTGATTGAGCACACCCAGATACCTCTCTTGATTGTCCTCTTTAGATCTCCGGAGCAGCGAAAGGTACACCTTGATATTCGCAAGAGGAGTTCGCAACTCATGCGATACAGTAGCGACAAATTTACTTTTTAATCTATCCAATTCCTGCAAACGGGTGATGTCCCGCAGGATAATCACCGTGCCGATTGAGCCTCCATCCAATTCGACCGGTGAGGCGAGAGCTTGAAATGAGGCTTCGCCGATATCAAATGATTCTTGAACCCTACTCTTTGCTCCATGCAGGCGAGAGATCTGCGTCAGCACACCCTCACTCCATTCTCCCGCCATAAGGTTCTGCGCTTGTGAGTTTGCCATAACCAGATCCCCCTCAAGATCGAAGACGAGCACAGCGTCCGCAACGGATCGTAGAATCGCCTCGGTTTGCTCCTTCTGTGACTGCAGCTCAGCGGTGCGGCTTTCCACTCGCTCTTCTAATGCAGCGGCGTGGTCATGGATCTCGCCGAAGAGACGAGCGTTGATTAACGAGATCGCGATCAAGGAGGTCAGAACTTGAAGCATCTCCAAATCCTCCTCCCCTAGCTGTCCGACACCTTCCTTGTCAACGATCATTACGCCTAAAACTTCCCCGGCAATTGAGAGAGGCAAGATCATTTCACAGCCCGTATTGGGAAGTTCGGGGTGGTGGTGAAACCGCGGCTCCTTGCTGACATCTGAAATCAAAAGCGGCTGATCCTCTTTAACAACCTCTTGTGCCAATCCCGCCGCGTTTAAGTCTAGCGGCTCAACTCGACTTACAGGAACCCCTTCGGGACCGCGCAAGTAGGCACACGGGACCAATCTGTCGCCTTCGTTCAACAGAATTCCTACGGCATAGTAATTAAAAACTCTCAGGGCGCCCACTGCCACTTCAAGAGCCAGTTGTTGGATATCGAGAATCGAAACCGCTCTGCGGCCGATCTCATACACTTTGTGCATCTTCTCGGCACGAGCAGTGGAGCTGCGCAACAGGCGGGCATTCTGTAATGCCACCCCCAGTTGTCGGGCAAAACCAAGCGCAATTTGTAGATGGTATTCCTGAAAAAACCCCTGTACCTTGCTGCCTAAAGCCATCCCTCCGATAATTTCGGATCTCCACAGAATCGGCACACCTAACCAAGACTTGATATCGACTGGAAAACGTTGAAAACCGATTCGCAGCGGATCTTCAACTACGCGCAGGAGAATAGGGCGAGCGTCGTAAACCACCTGCCCCAAAGCCGACCGATCAGGGGGGACGATAACCTCACCTACCTGAACCGCTCCATTCGCGGGGAGGAAACCTCTAGCCTGGCGCACAATCAGATCTCCATCTTCCTCGAGAATTACACAAGCAGAATCGAAGGGCACAACCGTCTTCAGTAGATCAAGGACATGATCCTGGATGGCCTCAAAATCGAGCGTCGAGCTGAGCGCATAAACGACTTGCTGCAATGCCCTCATGACATGCGCATCACGTTGTAAGCGATCCAATGATTCCACTCGTATGAGTAGCGTGCTTAACCTGTTTGCGAAGGTCTGAAGCGCATTTTGGTCCTGGAGGGAAAGGGTCTCGGCGATCATCAAGATCCCACGCGGCTGTTCTCCGTCCAGGATCGGCAGCATAAACAGCGCATTCAGACGAAGCCTCTTAGCCAAACCCTCGATCTCTGAGGCTGTCGCCCGATGAAAAATAGATTGGAGGATCTCCTTGGGGCGATCGGAATAATGTGAAGAAAGGCCGAGGAGCACGTCGCCTAAAGGCTGTATGACACGCTCGGGATCCGGGGCAAGCGATCCAGACTTTTCCACAATTGCGTCAATCTCTTGGTGGATGTCTACCGAGTAGCTCGAACCGTGTAAAACCCAATGCCGGTCCACAGGATCGATGCTGATGTACATCGAATTCAGGCCGAGCCCGCTAAGAAGCTTGATCGCATGTTCCGCTATTGTTCGCCGGGTATTTTCTTTATATTGGTCAAAATGAACCCGCTCGAGTTCATCCGCTAAACGAGAGATCAAGCCTGGGCGCAGATAACCCGGAAGATCTTCGAGAAAACGGATAATTCCCGACTTTGTTTTTTTGAAGTACCGATTAGTGGCTTTACCGCCTTCGGAAGCTTGCTCCGCGAGCAGGAATATCTCAGGCCGCTTAGGGATTTCCTGGTATACAAGCAGTACCTGAAGGAGTGCGGGGATGTCGATGGGCAAGCCGAGGATTACGGCATCGAAGGGGCGTTCGCGCAAGGCTTGGACACAACTGTCGGCACTCGCCCGGATCACGGCCACGCACTCTTCGCAGGATCCCTGAAGTGCCTTGCGGAAAAGGCGTCGGCCTTCCGGATCTGGGTCGAAAATCAGCAACCGGGCTTTCATCAGTGCTCTCCATCCCTCTATGGGACAATTGCCATCAGAATACTAAACTGACCTTGGGGTCGTAAGCAGCTTATATCCGCGGCCCCGTCGCGTGATTAAATAAACTGGATCGGCAGGCTTGGGTTCGATCTTCCCTCGCAGGCGGCTGATCAGTTTCTCGACACGAGCATCATCGACGCTCCCCAGGTATTCCTCCCCCCATACCGCAGTCACGATCTGGAACTTATCCGTCAGTTTATCCCGCCGCTCATTAAGGAGCTCCAATAACCGATACTCTAAGTCCGTGAGAACTGGGATTCGAACTCCATCAACCCATACATCGCCGGAATCAGTGTCGAGATATACTCCCTGCACCTCAACGTCATGCCCGCGGCTCTTCCTGGCGACGAAATCGGCGAAGATCGGTGAGAATGGTTGACTGGCGACGAGCATGCCCAAGGAGTCCAAATGGCGAATCTGCTGCCGGGGCAAACCAGCGTTCGGTTCGAGCACCAGTGAGGTTAAACCGGCTCGTTCCTCCCCGTTGAGTTGATGCCACAGTTTCATGCACTCAGCTCGCGGTTGGGGCTCCAGCTGAACATAACCAGCGGGTTCCCCTTCCCAGTCCTTTGGAAGATGAGCTAAAGCCTGGGACACCGCCACCAGCATCCCCGGGTGCCCGCCCGCGAACTCGCTCGCCTTTTCCTTATATTCTTTCTTCAGACTGGCTAGATTTATGCCAGCTAATAGCGCGAGAGATTCTTCAATAGATAGCAGCGGCATGTTATACGTAGAACGGGAAAAGAGTTCAGCGAATTCATCTTCAATCGCGTCACCACGCAATTCCGGCAGACTGCGCCGCGTGGCTGTCGCATAAACAAGACGATCACGAAAGCGATCACGGAGTGCGCGCAAGTTCAGGAGCGCCCGGTTTTCCAACGCGGTGTAGATCTCATCGAACTCATCAAACAACAGGCATAAATTTTGACCCAGTTCCTTGCACAGTTCCGAAAGCGCCAGGTTGAAAGAGAGTGAAGCAGTGAAAGATGAATCCGCCTCTGTAATTGTCTGGTGGTACCCACGCAGATTTGTTAATAGGGCCTCAGGAACTTCATCAGAAAGGCGCTCCAATGTTGACCGCAATACAACCTCGTAAAATGCCTGACCCGAAATCGCTACTGCCCGGTTGCAGTCGATATAAATCAGAAAGCCGGACCGACCGGCTTTCGACGGATAGAACTTCTTTGCATTCTGGTCCGCCAGCGAGCGCATTAGATTGGATTTTCCACTGTTACTCAAACCGGTAATTGAGACACAGTGGCCCGCAGCAAGTTCAGATAGCGCAATTTCGGTGAGGGAGGAAAAAGGAGTGACTTTCTTCGCCATCATGCCTCCATATACAAAGGCAGGGTCAACATCAAGCTGACCCTGCCTCCAGCAGTTCCGTTGTCGAGCAGGTGATCAAAAAGCTGCTATCAAGTAGTGACACGATTCCGCAGACTGCGTGCGATGAAAATTAAAGCCAGGAGCAGTCCACCCGCTAGAGCTAAAGCTGGAATTCCGACTTCATCAGCGAAACCGGTTGCAGGAAGAGCCGTCGCAGTCGGTGTTCCACCACCCCCTCCCTGCGCGGCTGCCAGAGTCAGCTGAGCTGCAGCCGTGGCAGTTTCCGGTGCCAGGGTAGGCAAGGTCAGGAATGGAGTCGGTGTTCCCGTTGGGAGGACGACCACCAGCGTGGGTGTCACCGTTACTGTTGTATCCGGCAGCTCAGTCCCCGTCGGTGTGCGTGTCGGCGTCTTTTCAAGGACGACAGCAGTCTGGGTTAACGCTTCCTCGGTGTTCTGTTGGTTGACAAGCACCACATCAGTGGCCCGAGCCTCTTGCTGTTGCGGCGCTAGTACCAAAGCATAAACCAACAGACAGATCATGCTCAGAACCAGCAAGCCTCCCAGCGAGACTGCTGCGATCACGAAAGTCCGATTAGATGACTCTTCGGGCAGTGGACCGCCTACATCAAACTCTTCTGCCATGGTCTCTACTCCTTAGCTTTTATATGCCTGCTCGAATCATTGCAGTATCTCGATATTCGCGAGAGGAATTGTTTTGGTTCCAATTCCATCAATTTCAATCGTTGCGCTTTTAGCCCGAATTCCGCTAGGATACGTTTCTACGCGTTTAAGTATTTCCTTAACCACACCGACTTCCCCAAGATATGGCGGCTTCAGAACCCGGACTCTCACCCCGCGTTTAAACGTTACCACCCGATCAGGATGGGTCACTTGACGACTGGAAGGCTGCGGGATGATCGCCTCTGGACGTTGCCCAGGTTGCGGCCAGGCAGAGCCTGCATCAACCGCGACCTCACGCCCCACATTACTTACAAAAAGATTGAACGCGGCCGCATTAATAGGATGCTCCCCGAATCCCTCGGTGAGCAGAACCGGATAAGGCAATCTGCGTGCAACCGGGATCAATTCAGATGACATTCCGCCCAGGATCACCCCGCGCACAGAGAGCTCTGTCGCCTGATGAAAGGGCGCCGGATGATCACACATCCCCGCGACCAGGACTGCCCCGCGCAGATTGACATCCAACTGATCGGTTTGCAGACGCGAGGAGGGACCATCGCCCACCAGTCGCATGACACCGTAGTTCTGCAATCCGTTGCCCCAGACACCTTGGATCAAGGTGCCAATCGTTTCAATCGTCACAACCTGTGCCCCATCCGATGAGATGACCTTTCCCGGGAAACCCGCTTTTATCTGCAACACTTTGCCAAAGGTTTCCAGGAGAATTCGGCCGCTGTTTATCGCCACGATGCGGCCTGATGCTGGAGCACGCACCGTCCTACGTGGAACTCCTACTGGGCCCGCAAGCACATCGCCCGTTTCCACTCGATCGCCCTTATGGCAGGTAATATAACGTCCCGCATCTTTCGCCGAGACTCTCAATCCCCGGACAACATCGAGGTAATAGTGCTTCGGATCGATTTCAGCTTCGGCGACGATGTCTGCAGCCTGAAGCCGTTCGTTTACACGCACTAAAACCGCCCCCGGCACTGGAAGAACACGCTCGCGGCGGATAACTGTAATAGGGATGACGTGCGTCATCGAAGACAAGAATAATTCGCTCATGTTATGAACCACTGAGCTTGATGATGCAAGAATGATGCCAATGCCTCATGCCACGGCTCCGATGTCATACAACCACTTCTTATTCAACTCTCGGCGTCGGCCAGAGTCTTTGGCAAGCACAAGCGGCCGACCGCGCGCGTCGATGATCAAACCTACTGCCCCACCGGCAATACGCAGCGCACCTGCTTTCCCCGGTCCTCCGAAGCCAACATCGATCCCTCGTTCAGGTCTGAGCGTTAGGTGAGCATGCTCACCTTGCCGGATCGGCACGATTGCGAGCTGACCCATCCGAACCTCGCCGACAACATCCTCGGTGCTTTGTTCAAGTTCGAGGTGCAGACTGAGAACCTTGCGTCCCATCCGTGCATTCCCAACTGGCGAAACAACCGTCCCCAGGCTCACGAAACTCCCGGATTCTAAGACATGGACGCTCAGCATTGGGACTGAGCCTGACGCGGCACCAAGCGAGGGGGAGAGACCATGCGGGTCAAGAACAAGCGTTGTGATCCCCGTTGGCTCTAAGGCGTCCAGCAACGTCAATGCGGCATATCCTGGTCGAGGAGCTCTAGCCAAGACACTTCCACTGGCGATAATCGGTTCTACAGGAGGCATTAACCAGGTTGATTTGAGGTCTCGGCCCTTGGGCCAGCGCTTACGAGCGCGTTTCAGTGATAGCCTAAGGATCTCACGCGCTAACGCTAATTCTAGAAGAAGATCCTCATCTTCCGTAGGAACGGTTGCCGGGTTAATCGATTTGTTATAGATATAATCCAAGATCGCCCGCTCCGACATCTCGAATGGCAACCAACGGGAGATATCGCTGAGACTGCAATGCCGGAGCAAAGTTGGCAGGGGTTCCCCCAATCCCAAGTCGGTCTCAACACTCATACGCAGATCGCCCTCGAATGCTGCGGCGATCATCGTATTGTTTGCGCCTACATCCACTCCGAGAACACCCTTCGCTGGGTCGTAAATGCGGCTTAAATAACGAATCACCCTTCCGTACGCGTCGGCGGTCAGCATCATGGTGCCGCCAGACCATTGTTCCAATTCATCAAAACCGCGCACCCGTTTATTGCGCGCTTCGGCAATCGCTTCTCCGAGCGCCAGACGAGCATGCCCCAGATCCTCCACCCGGAGACTGGGTCTAACATTCGGTGCAAGAGCGATATCTAGGCGCTCTCCCACGCGGTCGGCGATCGCGGCGCCCAGCTCGCGGTTGCCCGCGTAGACGATCCGTGGTCTTTGATTCGGGGGGAAAAGCTCGCTGGCTACAGCGACGAGTTCGATCAATTGCAGGACAGAATCCTGCGCGCCGCCATCCGTCCCACCGACAACAAGGATCAAATCCGGGCGTGCAGACAGGATGAGATCAATTTTCTCTGAATCGCGTCGGCTGTCGAGTAGGTCGAAAACACCCACAAGATCCAAATATGTCGAATCAGCGAGCCGCAAGGCGCTGTCTGTTGAAACTCCCGGCATCAAACCAACAAGTACCGTTCGGACCGTCGGTCCCGCTGAAGCCGTCGCCACGAAAGAATCCACTCCCGATCCCTGACTCGTGACGGGCATGATCAGCAAGTCCGTATCATCGAGCAATTTCCTTCCCGTAACGGCCACCACCTGGTCGAGCGCCATCCGCACACCCTCGCTAATATCGAACAAAGGTGCTTTCGCGGTTGAAGGTGCTCGCCCAGAAGCGATCAGCCTAAAGTGGCCATCGACGACATCGAATAGGCTGGCGCGCGTGCTCACGCTGCCCACATCGACAGCCAATATGGTATCGGTATCCAGCATCGTGCTCATCGGCTTCTCATGTCCCGCCCACTATTCGGGTGACCACGTCCTTAAGGAATTGAAATCGCTGTGCCAGCACGACGATCGTAGCCATCAGCGCACCGGCATACATCACACCAAATGTTACGGCGATGAAGACCTGACCAAGATATGCAATTACTTCGGCGATACGTGATCGCCTTGCCCCGCCGGTCAGCTCCCGCTGGGCGCTGAAGCGGAAATAGATCAAAACGCTGATGGTCGCCAGGATCATTAGCAACGCGCTGATAAGCCGCTCCAACCAATCGGCCAGGGGCTCGCCAGCAGTAGGAAAGGCTGTTGCCGCTGATAGCGTGTTTGCCGCGGCCAGGCTCTGCGGTACCAATGTCCCCGTGATGCTTCCGCCGACAACGACCGCTGCCCCCACACCAACAAGAAGTGCAACCGGGAAACTCCCGAATCGCGACAACCGGGGAGAGAGTTTTAATAGGAGAAACATCACGAGCATCCACGGAATCAAGAATGTGAGGGCGCCCTCAGGTGAAAACAACTTGGCAAGCCCCTCATCCATGAGCGGCTGAACAAGTGTGGGTTTTACAACATTATCCCAGGCGATGGCACCGGCAAAGCCAGAAGCGATCCCGATGAATAGGTATGTCGCGACTCGGAAGAGGACATTGTCCCCTATCGCGTAGCTCAAGATCATCACTGTGACGAATGCAGCTACGATCATTTGGATGAAATCGAGTGGTAACTCGGGCATCTAATTAACGCCACTCCTCAACGGTTTCGCAAACGCAAGAGCCACAATCCAACGCCATAAACTCCACCAGCGATTAAGATTAATTCAACGGCCAACATTCCTATCCCAAAAGCATCCCACAGGACACCTGTATCAAGTGGCAACCCGCTGAGTTGCCGATACGATACGGCCGCCGGTAATCCAGTTAGGATTCCATCCACCTGTGGCACGGAGGCTTCATAGTAAGGGCGCACGAGTGGCTCCGCTCCAGCGCTCAATACCATCACCAGAGGAGTATCCCCTATCCACGGCTGGGTCTGTTCCACCCATGTACGTGCCGTATCTGTTCCGGCAGTTATCACGACGACCAGATTGAAATCCGATAGCCGCTGCACCCCCTGAAGCAAAGGTGATTCCCAAACCGATCCTTCAGAAAGAGATTCGGGAAGATGGTACCCAGCTAAAACCACGCTGCGCGGGGCAATCGCAAATAATTGAACCGCAGTCGGTCCTCCGGAGAGATAACCCAGGTGCAGGTAACTCTCGCCATTTATCGCACCGTAGCCGGCGCCGATCTTGTTTAACAACCCCTCCGCCAGCGGCGGTCCCGTTGGGCGGGTCGAAACAGTGACGATTGGGAGCGAGCGCATTATCGCATGCTCTAGCAATGCACCGGCGACCACGTCGAGTTCACCGCTGTAACCGGGCGTGTAATCGAACACAACCAGCGCCGGGCGGTCCGTCGGGATGCTGCCGACAAGATCGATTAAGGGTACGAGGTCCCTCGATACCGCGCTCGGCAGGGCGTAACCTTCAACACCAAGCTGACTGAAACCGAAAGGCAGAATCACGGCAAGAAGAAGGATGAAAGCTATCGCCCAACGCATGAGAGGCAGCCTGCGTCTCACCGCCTTTACAGGTGGGATTTCCCTCTCCTCTTCTTCAACAAGGCGCTGCAGAAGTTCGGCTTGCGCGTATTGACGTTCGGTAACCTCTAATCGTGCGGCTGCAGTGCTCGCCGTTCGCGGCATGGCGACCACTGGCTCGGCCATTAATACTCCGCGCAATCCAGCAAGCGGTCCCGCTGATTCAACCGCCTGCACTTCATCTGATTCGATTTCAATCTCTGAACGGAAAGTGTCAACTGGCCGCATAGCTTCAAGCCAGGATGGGAGCGTTGCCGGTGCTAGGTCTGGCTCCTCACCTCCCTCTTCGACCGCTGGTGGAGTCTCGGGTTTCAGTTCCCCCAACCAATCCGGGAGTTCGATCGAATCCAGGTTCAGGTCACTGATTTCTGTAAGGGGTTTCTCCCCAGTCTCTTCGTCGAGTAAAGCGGGTACATGCGGGAGCCCTTCCGCATCCAACAATTCACGCTCGTCGGGGGCAGGGAACCATTCCATCTCCTCCTCAGGAGGAGGTGGTTCCGCTTGAGGCACCGGATCAGGTACATCCGGCCGTGGGCTAAGATCTAATGCTTCCGGCGCTGGTTGTTCTGTTAATTCCTCAACATCAGGAGAAGGCTTGAGATCTTCTACCCCGGCTGGCTGCTCCATGGGCGCGTCATCACGTAATCGCGTGATCCAGTCTTCATCCTCGCCTGCCTCGGGCTGGGCATCCGTCTGAACTTCTCTTCGCGCTCGAACCCGTGAAAGCCACTCCGGAACTTCCTTTTCCTCGGTAACCTCATCGCCCGCGGCTAAGAAATCATCCATCCAGTCTGGAATTTCTTCTGAAGGTGGCCCTTCATCGAGACTCGAATCAGCCTCTCGCAGCTTTCCCAGCCAGTCTGGCGCATCATCATCCGCTTTGTCCGTCTCCGAATCTTGATCTTCTACGCCTGATCCCATTATTGCATCGGCGCGAATATTCGCCAGCCAATCATCCCCATCGACGGGTACCTCTGAGTCCGGAGGGGTAATCCCCTCCGCACCAGGTGGCTGTTGATCTGAAGGCGGTAAATCAACGACAAGCGGCGTCAGGCGCGCTTCACAATTGCTGCAGACTTCCGCAGCTTCCTGATTCATAGTGCTGCACATCGGACAGCGGATTTCAGCCATGCATTATTCCCCGTATGGCCGGTCAACGGCCAGTAAAACACGGAGACCCGTCACAATGGACCCCAGGGCTACTCCGAGGAGGATGCCACGCGCACCTCCGGAGGCAACCACCTGCACCAGCCAGTTTCTTAGGCCAGCGAAGAAACCGAAGAATAGATTCTCTGTAGACAATAAGCCTGGTCCGGAACCGATCAGCACAAGCAGCGCGGTTCCAACGAATACGAGGCTTATGAGATCTCTCCGCTGCGCCACCAGACGAAAACCAGCAAGCGACAACGTGATTGCCAGCAAGGCAATCAAGCTTGTCTCGACTGGCAGCTGGATCGAGTTAAAGAGAAACAGGACCACTCGACTATCGGGTCCGAAGGCCAGCCCCAGAATGAGCGTGACCACAAAGGTAAGGATCAATAGCGCACTGTACTTCCATCCAGTTCCCTGCTCACTGACCTTCGTCCAGTGAACCAAGAACAAATTGAAAAGACCGATGCCTAACGAGACTGCCGCCAACAGGACTGCCCAACGCATGATCAACAGGCGTAATTCAAAGATGTTGCGAACGAGTCCATCCGCGGGAATTTGATCTAGCTGGACGAAGTAACCCAACAGAACGATGATCCCAGTACCGACGGCCATGGCCGCCCATAATAAATAGGTTCCGATCTTCAACGGATCACTCCCAGAAGGCTTAGGACAGCGCCGATAACGATCCCCGAAATAATAAGCATCCGGACCGCATCCTGCACTCTCAAACTTGCCCGGTGAACCCGACCCACATTCAGGTACGCTCCACCCGCGAAGATTTCCTCGCCGATCAAAGGATGCTCAGCGGTGGCATAAAGCAAGGCTTGTGACTGTGCGTCATCCGTCCCCGCTAAGACAAAAGCCCCCTGCCGCTCACCGAAATCGGCCGCCAATGCTCCTTCTGCGCCAAAGGAGCCAGCCAGTACGTGAACGGAGATATCTTCGCTGGCCAGCAGTATCGGCAAGTTGGCAACATAAGAAAAGGGAGTGGGCCCTAGCATTCTTCCGGAGATGGGACTATAGCGGTGCAAGGCTCTAGCCTCGGAATACACCCTGCGCAAGGTATCCTGCGCCAAGATTGCCATCGCCCCATCCCCGGTTGTGGCGACAACTGGTTTATCACTCATCGTCGTCGACTCGGCGATGCTTGTCAGGATCGCCAGCCCAGCCAGCGCAGGCGCGCAATCGGTCCCGATGACCGACCCTGTTCCGAGCGACAGGTGAACTCGCTCCCCCGCCTCGACTGCGCGCTCGATCGCTCCCTTTAACTCTTCATAGCCCCTGATGGGCCTGAAAGTCGCAGGCCGCCGGTGATCGATGATCACGAAGAAGGCTAGAAGACCGACGAACAGCAGCAGGATAAAGAGACCGGTTAGATCCACTCCGCTCATTGGGGTTCTTCCTTCTTCCTGAGCATCACGATTAGTTCCGAGACAGCGTCCGGGTCTTCCAGTATTTTGCCGAATTCATTCCATGTTCCAGAAGGACCGCCCATGAAGGGGCTGATCAAATACGCCGCTTGAGCGCCTAAGGGCAAGATTGGCCCGCCAGCGTCGAGAAAGGCCGCAACCAAGCCGCCCATACCTGATCGACGAAGTGTTCGAGCCAGTCTTCGCTGCACCTTTATCCCTCCCTCCATCGCCGCGCAGTATAGCATATCCAGCGCGCGCCGGATACAAACACGCTCCCCCACACAGAAAGGGGAGAACGGCGACACTGGCCGATTGTAGACCGCGGTACTAAGCGGGTCAAGCGGATGAGATTGCCACGACTTGGTCTTGGGCTATAATTACGAACAGTTGTTCGAAAGCTAAACACTATGGGAATCCATCTACCTTCCTTACTTCCACAGATGCAAGAGCTCGGCCAAGCCCTCTATGAGCGGAGCCTGCAGATGTCTGAGATGATCCCACAAGCCGTTAAAGCACTGCATTTCACGGCCGAACTCGATCGCTCTGACCTTCAATCCAAGATTAAGAAGGCTGGGAACCGCTGGACAGGCGCTATCCCTACTGAAGAAGCGCTCAACCAGACGTTCCCGCCGCCTAAAGCGCCGCAGAGTCTCCACGTGATCGGCGCCGATGGCTCACAGATCTATCCAGATCGCCACGCATCCGCGTTTTATTACCTGATCAACATAGGCAGCATCGTCGTTGCACACGGCAGCGGCAAAGCTCCCACGATCCAACAGGAATCCCGGCTTTTTTTCGAACTTGAAGACCTTTACGACGAAGCAGATCACCCTATCCAGAGTGCTTATATAAACCTGCGGCGGGATGTCGCCGAGATGAAAACTCTCGCAGAACGGGCGGAAAGCCTTGCTGGTCAGCAGACTCTCGCAATTTTAGACAACAGTCTTCTACTGTGGATGGCGCTGCAAACCGGCGGGTCGACATCTCGGGAGACGGAACGTTATCTCCAGCAGTATTTGAAACTGCTCGACCGTCTGCGCTCCTCTAAGTCTGGCCTGGCCGGTTTCATCGACCGCCCTCGAAGCGTAAGTGTGCTCGCCTTAATCCACCTTGCCGGGCTGCCAGATGATCAAATTACTCAAGAAACTGTACGTCTGACCCCCTTCCGCGGTTTAACCGACCGGGCGATTTTCACAAAGTTGCTGCCGCCCGGTCATCGCAGTGCACGGTTCATCTCTGCATCACCCTTGAATCGCGACTTCCGCACGGCCGGTCATGAAGTCCATTTCTTCTATCTGAATACTGATGCCGACGGCACGATTGTGCGCGTCGAAATCCCGATCTGGGTCGCGCAAAACCCCGAACTGCTCAATCGCGTTCATGCCGGTATTTTGAAGGATTGCCAGACGACAGGAGGGTTCCCCTATACACTGGTGCGAGCCCATGAACTGGCGGTGATCCCTCCGCAAGAGCGAGCTGCTTTCGAAGATATGTTGCAACGGACACTCCTCGGGCACGGTCTGCGCCCCACACAATCTCAAAAAGCGCTTACAAAACAGCTCACCGGACAGCGGAAACAACACAGGTTATAACAGGAGGATTGATGCCGGAATCGCCAATGATGATCGGACGCGTGACACGCTGCAGCACACGTGGATTCGTGGGCGCCATGAAGATATCCGAGAACGCGCTCCCTGTGTTCGGCTCTCTTTGTCAGGCGGAAGCGCAAGGCGGACGCAGTTCCGTTATCGGTCTGGTGTACGACATCAGCATCACGGATGACCAGTTTGCCCGGCAGTTAGCTGCGCTTGAAGAAGTTCCGCAAGAACAAATCGCGGATGGACAAATCAACCGCCAGGTTCCAGTTGAATTCAGCGCTTTGGCCGTCGGCTTCCACAATGATGAGGGATTTCATCAATCTCTGCCCCCACAACCACCGCTTACGCTGGCTTCGATCTTCAGCATGGTGTCTAAAGACTCGGTTGATTTCACCTCGCAGCTGCATTTCCTGCAAACGATTCTGAATGCGCCTCAACTCCCTGTTGATGAACTTCTGGCAACCGCTTTGCAGTTATCCGCGCAAGAAAGGCCTGAAGAGGAACGCGAGCGGTTTCTGCTTCAAGCCGGCCGCGAAGTCGCCCGTTTGCTCGCACAGGACCTCACTCGCCTGGAGAACATCCTGCGCGGCATGCGCGCATAGGACTGAACGACCCTTGACCACTCACCCCGCATCCAGTGTTATTGAACACAAGAGGACGATACATGTCAGACTCATCTGAACTCGACGCCTATTTCGGCCCCAAACGAGATGAACGCCCTCTCGGGATTGTCCTGGACGGATCGCTGTCTGCCGGCCTGCAGGTGAAATTAGACCCGCGATATGCGATCGAGAAGCTCGCCGTAGGTCGATATGTCGTAATCCAGAGCCGAAAAACCGGCAGCATTTTCTTTGGAATCATCACGGATATCGCTCTCGGTGCGACAACGCCTGATTTGCTACATCATCCGCCCGATGCTTCGGATCCATTCCTGCTCGATGTGTATTCAGGCGGGGTGGCCTTCGCGACGCTACACGTCAGCCCGATGTTAATACTCGATGAGACGGACGACCAACCCCGCCCCATTAAAACAATCCCATCGCATTTCTCGCCCATCTATGAGGCAACGGCAGAGGATGTCGCCCGCGTATTCGGGGAGGAGGACGAGACGCATTTCTATATCGGAACGCCACTGGATATGGAAGATGTCCATGTCAACCTCGATCTAGCCAGGTTCGTCGAGCGCTCATCTGGAGTGTTTGGAAAGACAGGCACTGGAAAATCATTCATCACGCGTACGATCCTCGCCGGCATCATACGCTCAGGCCTGGCATCGACGCTTATCTTCGACATGCATAACGACTACGGATGGTCGGTTAAAGACGAGAGCGGTCGAGAGTTCAAAGGACTGCGGCAGCTTTTTCCAGATGGACGCGTTAGCGTAATCACACTTGATGAGGCGACCTCGCGTGCCCGCGGCAGCAAGTTCGATGGCATCCTTACGATCGGCTACGAGGAAATTGAACCCGAAGACATAGAATTGTTGGCGTCCTTACTCGGGTTGAGTGAGATTCAAACCGGCGCGCTTTACTTCCTTTACCGACGCTTAGGCAAGAAATGGATCTCGAAATTACTGGACGAACAACACGAGGATGAGATTCAGAATATGCTCGAAAGCGGTCGCATTGTGGGAGGGACGCTGGGCGCGATACAACGCAAGCTCGAATCCTTCATCCCTCGTATGGGATTCCTCGTCCCCGGTGAGGGATCGAAGGTGGTCGATGATATCTTCCAACGACTCAACATCGGCACGAGCGTTGTCCTTGAATTCGGGAATTACGGAAACACTCTGGCCGCCTATGTATTGGTCTCCAACTACCTCACCCGGCGCATCCACGCAAGCTACGTCCATCGAAAGAATTTGGCCGCCGGGAAGAAAGGCGAAGATCCCCGCCCACTCGTGATCGTGATCGAGGAAGCCCATAAATTCCTCGATCCAAGTGTCGCCGGGCATACGATCTTCGGCAACATCGCCCGGGAGCTGCGTAAATACAACGTTACCTTGCTAATCGTGGACCAGCGGCCGAGCGGCATCGAAGATGAGGTGATGAGCCAGATCGGGACCCGGGTGACCTGCTTGCTTGACAACGAAGCCGACATTCGGGCTGTCTTCTCGGGTGTAAGCGGATCGAGCGCTCTGCGCGAGGTACTTGCTCGACTTGATACCCGACAGCAAGCGCTCATCCTGGGTCACGCTGTTCCTATGCCTGTCGTCGTGCGCACGCGCGATTACGATCAGCATTTTTACGCAGCGATTGGCATGGACGGGCCCGATGATTCCTCAGGGGCAAAGCCACCAGTAGAGGATAAACTTTTCCCTGCTTGATCTTTTGGGTTGTTCTTCACCGAACGAATCCTCGCGAGCAGCATCCCAGGGATTTCTCGCTTCGCTCGAAATGACAGGTTCCTGACTAATGTCATTCTTGAACCGAAGCGTAGCGTAGGCGAAGAATCTCGTTCACCGTCAGAAGAACCCTTACGTTCAAAGAACGAGATTCTTCGCTCCGCTCAGCATG
>DAOUDJ010000281.1:0-31110 GCA_034430795.1 Anaerolineales bacterium
GAGTCTTCTACTTACCTTCGAATTACCGCTGAGTTAACCCGACGCGCAGACTGAGTTCTTCCAAGATGCGCATCAAGACCCAGTAGAAGACCAGATTAAATCCCAATAAGATAAACATGGCGCTGCCCAGGAGATAGAGCCACAGACGGGCGACATCCCACCCATTAATGCCCAGACCAAGCGCCACCCCCGCAACACTCAATCCCATCACGACGATCAAGAGACCTAGCCAACCGAAGTGATGATCAAGCGAGGGTGTAAATATGGGTTTGCCAAACAATCCTTGTCGAATCTTGTGGCGATAAAACAAGCTGACCAGATAATTAAATGTGGCACCCAGTGCAAACAGGCTGACACCTACGACAGCCGCTACCATGCCGGCGAATAGCGCGGCAACACCCCAAGGACCAATAACCGTCACACCACTCATCCGGGCGACGACCAACCCGACAAGAACAAAGGCGGCAGTGGTCAGACCTCCGAGACCCAGGAATCCAAGCAACCGCACCGGGTTATAGCTCATCGCGGTCCAGATCATCGAGCGCAGAAAGAGAGAGCCATCCCGAACGACGCTCAGCTTTGAGCTGCCCACACGTTCACTATAAGGGATCGGGGTTTCGGCGATGGAGATGCCTTCGTGTATGGCACGTGTGCTCATCACAGGTGTAAGATTTAACCCGTCCGGTAGAGGGTTTAGTTGCTCCAAAATATGCCTCTTGAATACTCGCATCCCGCTGGCACTGTCTGTCACTCGTTGTCGTGAGATCAACGATAGGAGGGATGCGAAGAAGATATTTCCCACCCGGCGGGTGAAGGGCATTTCACTCGCTGCACCGCTCATCCGCGAACCGATGACGAGATCGGCGCCATTTAAAGCTTTTTCACATAGCGCAGGAAAATATTCTGGTGGATAAGTGCCATCAGCATCGAGAAATCCGATGAGCTCACCCTGGGCGGCCGAGAATCCGGTTTTTAATGCGGCCCCATAACCCTGGTTACGATCGTGGCTGATGACCTTTACGCCGGGGATCGAATCGGCGATCTCTACAGTCTGGTCCTTGGAACCATCATCAACGACGATAAGTTCCAGCGCGTCGACTCCAACCTGCTTCAGACCGTCAACGATCTTTAGGACCCGCTCTGAGATTTCCTTAATACCTTGTTCTTCGTTATACGCTGGTATCACTACAGAAAGCGTCGTCATCTGTTTGACTCCTGGTTACGCTGATTTGGGTCCTCTACGTGACTATTCATGTTTTCAGGCGCCTATCTTTCGGATGATCCGGGCAGGCACACCGGCGACGAGAGTATGCGCAGGAACATCTTGCGCCACGACTGCGCCGGCTGCAACTACAGCCCCCTTGCCGATTTTCACCCCATCGGTTATCACGGCCCCGGCGCCAATCCAAACATCATCCTCAATCACGATCCCCTCAGCCGTGATCCCTTGTTCTGTAAAGGAGCGTGAGGGATCTTCACATACATGATTGACGGCGAGGATTTGCGTGAAGGGAGAAGTGTAAACTCGGTCCCCGATTCGCACACCGCCTTGGCCGCGGATGACGTTGTACTCGCCAATGAGACAACGTTCACCGATCCAAATTCCAGAATGAGGTATATCGCGGAAGTTGTAAACATGGAGAACTGCCCCGTGCATGACGATCGTACCCGCACCAATATGGATCCCTGAAGGCGTCGCATGCAAATAGACGCCCTGATCTAAGTAGCTGCCATGACCCAGTGAGATATGTTTCGCGAACCGTAAACGGACGCCGGCTTCAATCGCGGCTAAGCCCTGCATTCTCAACACGAGACGGTAGGCTAGCGCTCTCAGGCCTACCCCGACGATCGTGGGTATCCACCCAGTAAGGCTGAAAATCAATTGCTCCCATAGGTAGCGCCAAAGATTGTCCGCTTGCCGATCAAGGTAGAGCATAATCTTCGGTTTATTAGAATCGGTTTGGATAAAATACTTTATTGGGTTGTGGGGAGTGGTTTTAGCCATGGGGTCTAGTATTACGGTTAAGGGGTAGACGTGCTCCGCCCTTCCGACATGGTCGTGTCAGTCAAATCGTTCGTTATTGACACCCTGCAGTACGATAGAAAAGATATCTCAACTTGCAGGCTCGAGCCTGTGCTCAGTCCCCCTCAATACATACCGATCTAAGAACAAATCGCTTTCAAACCTTCATAAGATGTCCCCCAAGATCTTGCCCCACAGGCGGCACTTGCTCGGATTTGCGCAAATGACTCTACGGTTTCCCTGATGCCGGATCCTGGAGTACGATCCTTTACTTATTTAGCTCCTTGCCTGGCAATATTTGCCACGACGGGATCGAGATCGTATATGAAATTCGTCTATGCCCTGCGAACCTCAATATTTATTGTGTGGACATCGAACCGCACATATTGACCGCTCAGGAATTCGATTAATACCTTCGCCCTCTCTCCACCTGGAATGTGCGCATCGAAAAGTGCTGGATACCCTTCAAAAGGACCACGGCGTAATACGACCCTCTCACCCTTGCTGAAGGACTGCGTAGGCTGTGGTCCCTCCCGATTTATTTCCTCTAACCGCGTTCGTAAAGCATGGATGAAGTCCTCCGGGACTCGGGCTGGCTCCGATCCGAAGGTCACCAATCCCATTGAGAAGGGCATCCACCTAAATACCGATCGCCCTATCTCCTCAAGCTCGACATGCACGAACATATATCCCTGGAAATAGGGAATGATGTGTCTTGACCTCGGATTGACGGGCGTCACCTGCAGGCGAGGGTAATAGACCTCATACTTGCCGAGCGAAGCCTGCCGGTAAAGTGCATGTTCTTTATGCGGCTTGCTCCGCAGTGTATACCATGCCGCGTTCACAATATCGTCCGGGCAGGAATATTCGGTTTTTGGTGACAGGTATATGAAGGTAGCAGTTGGGTCACTCCTCCTCCGGTTGACCAACTTATGTGAGCCGTACCTTAGGTTGATAAAAACCTACTTCAACAAACTTGCCGCTACTATCGGGGAAGACAATAACCTGGATCGTCCCTTGGTGAAGACTTTCCCCTACCGTTGTTCTTTTGAAAATGGCTTGGTCTGGTCCCTCCTGATGGCGGAATCAACACAATGATGGAATGTCACTTCATCTCAATCCAGAGATGCCTAGATCTAAGAACCCGAATATCCACAAATGCTTAGTTCTTAGGACACGGGGATCGTTCGATGTGCGAATAGCCCTATTCGATTGTCACATTCTTCAAGATAGCCTGCGAGGTGCACTGAGCAAGAAGCCGATTAATAAACTAAAGCAAGTAATGATTTACCAAAAGTCACTTCCGCTCGAAGCGTGAGAATAAAAAAAAGCAGAAAGATCATTCAATAAGTTCATGGATCCCTCTAAGTACATTGCTCTGTCCGCTATCTTGGAGTCGTGGGATTCAAATATCTCCCACTCATTATTGCACTTCGAGGGGATGAACCAAACACCCTATAGGGTTAATTTAGATCACACTGTGGAATGATTAACGCGGAATTTGGACCCGATTAGGTTTATTTTTAAGTACTCAGACCGCGACGTATCGCCCAGATCGCTGCCTGAGTCCGATCGGAGACACCAAGCTTACTGAAGATATTCCTTACATGTGATTTAACAGTGTTGGGACTCAAGGAGAGGATCTCAGCAATCGTACCGTTATTAAGCCCTTCTGTGATGAGTTGAAGTATACGAACTTCCTGGGGGGTCAGAGCTGGGATTTCATCCCGCAGACTTGTTGGTCGTGTCGCTTGGCTTAGTTCTTTAATCACTTGCTCGAGTATATCCATATCCAGAATTGCTTCACCACTTGCTACGGTCCGAATTGCATTGATGACGCCTTCAGATGTTGTGTCCTTCATCAAGTAGCCAGCTGCCCCGAGCGAAATGGCACGGGTGATGTACTCAGGAGTGTTATAGGAGGTCAAGATGATGACGCTGGTTTCCGGGCAGGATGCCTTAATGGCTGCTAACGCCTGAAGCCCATCCATGTCGGGCATACGGATATCAAGGAGCACAACATGAGGCTTGAGTTGAGAGGTAAGTTCAATCGTCTGCCTCCCAGTCCGAGAAGACCCTACTACCTGGATTCCATCGCGGTTGAGGACCATGTTTAAGCCCTCTACGAATAAACAGTGATCATCGGCGATAAGAACTCGAATCATGCTACCCACGTATTAATACTCCTGATCTCGTTATGCATCTCTTATATAACATATAACTAATTCTCCCGTTCCCTGTTACACCCCAATCCTACACTGTAGGCAGCGATTTTAACCCTACAGATTAATTACACTGCCCGCAAACAACTGTCACGCACCCCTTATGATCATGTTGAGTTCTGGCTCTTCGTGCGAGTTTTTACGAGACCCTAGGTGAACTCAGAAGGTAACTGGTATTGTAGGAGATTGCAGGAAATGGGCCAATTTGATATCTTAGCCAGCTTATGGTGAAGTTTATCACAATCCTGCGGGTATTAATCAAGCCTTGTTTGCTATGGTGTTTGACTTGACGCGCTAGTATTAACCTCAATTCATTCTTTGATTGCTGGAGGGAGCCCAGGAGGAATCGAGATTCTTTCAATTAATATTGGGAATTGTCAATCGATAAACATCGCTGGAGAGAATGTTGTGAATCCCTGTCCCCCCAGCGAAATAGTTAATAGGTGGAATTTCTAACTGCTTTGAGACTGCCGGGGACTTAAGCTACGAGCCCTCGCCGGATGGCCCAAATTGCGGCTTGAGTCCGATCAGAAACGCCTAATTTCACAAAGATATTGTGGACGTGAGTCTTAACCGTGTTCGGACTGACAGTAAGCACCTCGGCGATTTCCGAATTCGTAAGACCTTCGGCGATCAAGGTGAGGATTCGGATTTCCTGTTCCGTTAGACTGGGAATATCAATATTGGCTGCACTGCTCGTCTTTTTGGTGGTCGCGCTTAATGCTTTTAATGAATCACGCAAAACCTGGCGATCAATGATTGACTCTCCCTCGAGTACGGTTCGTATGGCTTGCGTAATTTGGCTGGGGGACCCTTCCTTCATTAAGAACCCCGCAGCGCCTGACGCTATCGCTCGGTAAAAATACTCGGGATTTCTGTAAGATGTAAGGATGATTACAGCAGCATCTGGTTTCGAGGCTTTAATCCCCGCTAGCGCTTCTAAACCATCAATATCCGGCATCCGAATGTCCAATAATACAACATCCGGTTCACAAGTGCGCGCCATCTCCATTGCTTGTCTTCCCGTCGTGGCTCTCCCCACAACCTCCATGCCATCTTTCTCAAGGACATATTGAAGGCCCTCAAGGATCAACCTATGGTCATCAACAATTAGTACTCGTGTTGCACCATCACCCATAATTGATCCTCACGAATTGGCCATCTCGTCACACTTATCCTCGTATCTTAATCCTTCGATTATAAGTTCGAAATTTCCTGCTCACCCAGCAATAATCATCGAGACACTCGAATTACTCAAGAGTACGTATGTAATGACAACGTCCAATTAATAATTTCTTGCTACATATAATATGAAGATATTCCGGCTCAAGTTCCTGGCCGATTGAATTAGTAAAACTTATTAATACCGTATCTTTACGTGGGAAGCTTCCCCTGTTATCTTTTCTTTGTGAGATTATATGGCTTCTATTTAATATAGACAATCTATCCAACACCTTCAAATGGTCTCTACCATTCTGTAACAATAAATTTGTTGCCGATATACCCTTCCCAATATCGAGTTAAGATAAAAACCTCCGGGGGTACTCAAGCCCCGGGGGTAGTAAAAATTGACATAAGTTAGGAAGTTTTACAAATAACAAACTGATAGTCTTTAGTCGAGTTCTAATCGTGGAATAAATTCCCCACTACCACCAAGTATCCACTTGCTATTTTCGCGTAATTCCTTTGCGATGAGTAATTGAATATATTTGTCTGCTAAATCTCCTCTAGCTTGTAACTCTTCCAATAAGGCTTTCATCGCTTCTAATTCCGCTTTTGAAGTAATAGCAATGCTCTGGGCTCTCGCTTCTGCGAGTTTGGTTAACTCGTAGGCGTTCGCATCCGCTTCTTTTTGTGCCGAATAAAAATCAGCATCAGCAAGAGTACGTAGTTGTGCGGCCTCAGCTTCAGACTGTTCTTGTCTTTGAAGCGCGACCATTCGGTCTTTAATTGCTGTTACAACTTCTCCCGGTGGGGATGCGCTTTGGAGTTGAACGGTAACGAACTCTATTCCGTATTGAAATTCCTTCCTTTTAAGAGCCTCGATAACTCCAAAATTAATTGCCGCGCGGTTATCCATCACCTCGCTCATCTGCTTTGTGTTGATTACATCTCGAAGTGTAGCGCTTACAAACCTGGCAATAATCTCTTTAGGTACTAATACTTCTAATTGGTATTGCTTTGGGTCTATGACCCGATAAGTGTAAAGTAGAGAGACATCCATCGTCACTTCGTCAGATGTCATTGCTGCGAGTTCATCAATTTCTCCTAATTGTTCGGAGACAATAACTCCAATAACGGTATCAACAAATGGTATTTGTATATGCCATCCAGGCTCATCAACTCCAATAAACCTCCCTCCACGCACATGTAATCCTCTCTCCCAAGGTCGAATTTTATATACCGCTGCACGAGCCACCGAAAATAGGACTCCAAGGATAATGACGACAAGAATCATGAGAGGAGCATATTTCTTCACTCGTTCGATTATGGTTGTGAGACATCCAATACTGCTTTTTATTATTTTGGCATCTGATTGAGATTCATCCTGGTTCATCTTCTGCCTCCCGACGCTCTTGTATAATAAAGAAAGTATTTTCATACTACAGCAATTCTATAGGAACTTCAACAAAATACCTCTCTAGGATGGATGATGGAGAAGGCATCAGTATCCATGTCTTGTATTGTTACTCTCATGAACATCGAAAGTTGCTGTAGGTCTGTAACATATAAAAACACTTGCTCCAATAAGCAAAGATGCGAACCGTGGCCATGCCATTTTACGCAAGATACAGACTTACAATTGTAAAGTCACTAAAGTGATAGACAAGAGGAGGGCATAACAGAGCGCAAAAGCAAAACCAATAAAACCCATCCAAAAAGGACTTGATTCAGAAGAAAAGTTTCTACCAAATAAACCGCCCCATAACGTACCCACACATCCTGCAAATAATGTGCTCGGGAAAATGGTTGCCGCGAGAATCCATCTCATCGACCATATCATATTGCTGATATCAAGATGAGTCTCCCCTATCATGATTGAAAGCACTAATAAAAGTCCATATACTAAATAACTGGCCGTAGTGCCTACCACCAATCCGGTTCCAATTTCCTCTTTCATTGAGTTCCACCACAAGAAAAATCAATTTGAGTTTATATTGTTTGTACGCGTATTTCAATAGAATGGACTTTGTAGAATTTCCATGGTTTTGCAGATAGGACACTCACGCAATTGAATATTACAACAATCTGGATACCCGGCTCAATGCTGATTATTCGTAATATTACTAAATGAAGTTATGAAGGGAAGCTTCACTAGTTTACGTGTGTAAACTACGCAACCCTATTCAGGGTAAATAAATTCCAATCATTTTATCTGTAAGTTATCCTCGTTATTTGATTTGTACGAATTACAAACCGAGAGCCTTTACTAACTCGTCGATTCGATCAATCCCGTCTCGCACGAGCATCTCCAACTCATCCGCAGCAGCACGATATCGTTCCAAGGATCCTCCAACGGGATCCGCAAAATCACCTTCCTGACCCGCTATCTCACGCATCAGATAGATACGATCCACCAATTGAGGGTTCTGATCCTGAAGCACTGTTTTATGCTCCTGCTCCATCACCAGGGTCAGGTCAAACTGTTTCAATAGCGTCGAACTGGCAGGTTGAGAGAGATGCTGCGAGAGGTCCAGGTCGTGCTCGGCCATGACAACCTGCGCATTCTGTGTCGCCGGCGCCCCCTGGTAAGCCCAAACCCCGGCTGATTCCACGCGCCAATCGTCCGCTTCCCCCTTCTCTTCAATCAGTTGCCTATAGAGTACCTCCGCCATCGGTGAGCGGCATTGATTCGCAGAACACACAAACAGGATTGAGGGCATGATGATTCGCTCTCCTCCGCTATGGTCAGAACTGTCCCAGGATATGGAGATGGCGATAGAGCTCAGAACCGGAAACGAGGGCAAGGCGTCCATCAGAATCATCAGCGAACTTCCTGCAAGATGAAGTAAAGTCGGAGGTCGTGACGAGATAAGCCCCCACACAATCACGACGCATCTCCATAGCTTTCAAGAGCGCCCGCGCCTTAGCAATACCGACATTTTTCTGGGTGCTCATCGAACGTACCAACACCCGCTCGACCTCGCCTTCACTTTCACGCCAAGCAAGGAGGTAACTGCCACCCTCATCCCCTTCGTCGAGAGGTTCAATCTCCGGATAACCAAGGGCTTTAATAAAAGTCTCAACCGCCGCGTTCAACGTATCTGGCGACAGTTCCGCTAAACGATCGCGAAGGATTGCCGTACCCGGGAGAACCCCGGTCCCGATCGGATGCTCTATGGGGGTACGCTCCGGTTCTTTCCCAATCGGGATCTCCAGGATGCGGTAAAGCCAATCATCGAGCGTAATCCGCCCTTCCAGCTCGGTAGGTCGCGTCTCCTCTGGAACGTCGGAGGGGAGCAGCCTTTTCTCCGATAGCAGCGCATAGATTCGCTCATCAATCGTCCCCGCCACCCAAAACTCATATATATTTAAGGGGATCGCGCGGAAAATCTGCGGGTGGAGCCTCATCTCCGCTCTCAAGCGAACTGCTGGATTCCATTGATGGTCAAAATGAACAATATAGGTCGCCTCGACCAACGCCTCGTCCCCCGTTCGCGTACCCATCTCGAGCAGGAGAACATGCCAGTGTTCCTGAGCTCGAAATGCATCTAGAACCTTCACTCGTTGTTCTTCCGAGGCTGCTTTCGCCAATTTCAAAACCCCGTAGGGTTCGAGGACAGGCTGGAGAAGATCGACCCCCCCTTCGCTGAACTGACTGAAAACCACCATTTTCGAATCCGCCGCAGCAATTTGCTCGACAAGATCGACCAGGGCTCGCACCTTCGCCCCGCTGAGCGATTCAGGCGCGAAGTTTGATGCCCGTTTCAAACGACCCACTGCAGTTTCGATATGGCTTGTAGAAACAACATCTCCAAGCTGAGCCAACCGGTATCGCTCTTCAGCCAGCACATCCTCATATCGTCGAGTATGCACATCGTCAAGATCAACCCATATCTCCTGTCTGGTCCGCTGCGGAAGATCAGTCTTCAGTTCGTCCTTTGCTCGACGCAGGATGTGTGGTCGGAACCGGCGTCTGATATCCGGCAGTGTAATGCCAGCCGATCCCTTGATCTGATCTGGAGTTAAAAACGTAAACAAACCCACCCAATCCTCAGTTTCCTTCGGAAGTGCGCCTGCTAGTGCCCATCGGGTGGGTGCATCAAGTCGCTGGTATAGCCCAGGGAAGGATCGGTATCGCAGGCCCGTCGTCTGAATCTGATCTAGAAGGATGAGATCATACTGCAGCAAATGACCGGTAAGATGCTCCTGCTCGATGTCCGCAGTTAGTGTCTCATAATCCACAAGATACACATGCGCAGAGGCATTCCATTGGCGCATACGAAATTCAAGATCACCCTGGACAACTGTGAATATTAATCCAGGCGCCCACAGCGCCAGCAAACCTGCCGTCTGTCGGAGCCCGCTCTTGTTACAGACATAGAGCGCTCTGCGAATCTCTCCATTCTGGAATTTCGCCATCAGCGCAACACAAGCAGAGACCGTTTTTCCGGTGCCGGGATCATCTGCCAGCAGGAACGCGTCCCGGGCCAACAGCGCATTGACCGCTTCGATCTGATAACCGCGCAGCTCCCCTGGAAGGATCAACCGCGCAGTCTGTGCGTTGAGCACACTCGGCTCGAGAAACGGCAGCAACATTTCGATCCCCGGGCCAGGATCCTGCGTTTGTGCTTGACTTTGCTCCCGACTGAGCTTGTCAGAGTGAAATAACGTCGGTGGTCCATCCTCAAACGCTGCCGAAGAGGTACGGCAAGCGCAACCTATCACTTGTGGATGCTCCAACGCAACCGCGAGGGATTCGATCCTTCGAGCATCCGTCAATCCCGGCTTAATTCGGATAGGTTCAGATGGCAAGATGGCTGCTTGAACGGGTGTAATCCCCAAAGGGATTTTCGAGAGCAAGTTAATAGAAAACGCCCCCCCTCTTACGACTGGCGAGATCTGCGCTGCTGGTGGAAAGGGGTGTATCGTCGTCGGCGTGATATGAGAACCCCGAGCGGGATACACTTGAGCTGGCTTCATCCGCGAAGCCTTTTTAGCAGGTTGAATCTTTAGCGGGGACAAATCAGCCCTTCTTCTCCTCGCCGACTTGCAGGTTGTGGGCTTCTTCGACGGCAGTCCGGATGCGTAGGAAAGGTTCCATGATATTACGTCCCCGCAGTCGACGAGGCAGCATATCCCTCCCTGCTTCGGCTTCATTCTCATACCCAGGGAGCGACTGCAGGACGTACTGACCATCGACGGTCGCCCGCACCCAGAGGACGGGGATTTCCATGCGCAACCGGATTTTTAGGAATTCGGCATCACGAACGAGGATCAAATCGGGGGTCGTTTCCAGCTTAGAGAGAAGCGGGATCCCGATCAGGTCGGTACAGATGTATTCGTGCAGAGTATCCCCATACAACATTTTTTGAATGCTGTTCGGGTGGATTGCGCCGCTGACCCAGAATTCGAGCGGACGTGTCATAGCGTCGGTGACCAAACACCCACCGCGCGTTACTGCGCCATCATCGAAGTTTGAAAGATCCAGAAACGCGATTACCCTCTTTTCGTCCACAGCCTTATCCAGTGACTCAGTCATTGAAGCACCCTCTGTGTTGATACACCTCGCTCGAATCGCATGCTTATTAAATCAAATGTACTTTTAAGTTGGATTTCATGCAAGGGGCGATAGGTACCGTCGGGACGATTGAAGGCGAGGATATTAAGAAGTTTACGCTTCATTTTGGGAAATCGAGGCGCATATGGATGGTGTTCGTTCCAGAGATGGAGCCCTCATGAGCAACACCCTAGGGGTTTCTCGGAGAGTTTATCCTGAGTCCATCGACTCTTCCTTCGGCAAGCTCAGGGCTCGGGATAAACTCCGTCGAGGGGCCGCTTCACGGCTCACTTGAAATGACATAATTAGGAAAGATTCCTCGCGCTTGTCATTGCGAGTGTCTCCACAGCGCGTGTGGCGCTGCTCGTGCAGGAAGAAACCTCATTGCGGGGAACGCCCATTCATGAGGCGATGCTGTGAGTTAACCCTCCCGAAGGTTTAACAAGAAATAGCATCGGAAGACCAAACATAACCTTCGGGAGGGTTTAAGTTTCTTAGTGATGAACCTCAACGCCAGAGGCGGTGCTCAATAGGGGAATAACTTTACATAAAATCGTGTTTCTGAGTAGGATCCCGTCAGGGCGACGCCTGTCCCGCGAAGTCCCACGCATTTTGTGGGGCGCAGTCACGGACCGAAGGGAATGGGTAGCGGAATCCCCGAGCGAAGGGAGTGGAGAGCCTGTCGAAGGAAAAACCGAAACGCTCACAGAGACATTACGGAGAGGATTCCAATATTAAAGGGGGTTTTCCAGCGGAGACGTGGGCAGGGTTGGCATTACAGGTCCGTCAACGCCGAGCAGCTCGCGCAGCGCGGCACGCATCGCCACCCTGTCATCCCATGGGTATTCGATCTCACCAAAACACATCGACTGCTCATGCCCTTTGCCACAAGAGATTACCAGGTCCCCCGGTTTAGCCATTCGAACCGCAAACCTGAGCGCCTCGCCGCGGTCAGGAACCCGCCAGAAAGTCTCTCTCTCGATTCCCCCTTCAGAAAGAGCGCCCTGTGCCATCTCGTTCAGAATCACATCCAATGACTCTGTGCGCGGGTCCTCGGCGGTAAGAATGGTCTTATCTGCACCTCGGGCGGAGACCTGCGCCATCATGCGCCGTTTTTCTCGATCGCGCATTCCGGCGGAGCCAAAAACCGCAATGACAACACCCGTCGTTAAACAGCGAGCGGATTCAAGCGCTCTTTCGAGCGCGTTGGGGGTGTGGGCGAAGTCGACGATGGCGGTAAAGGGTTGGCCTAGATTGATGACCTCCATCCGGCCGGGGATGGAATGTAGCCGTGCAAGTCCATCAGCGGCGGTCTGAGGGTCCACGCCAAGCCCTTCCACGGCGGCTGTGAACGCCGCGAGGCAGTTCATCACATTATATTCACCGATTAAGGGACTGTGGACCAAAACCTCGTCTCCAGCGCTCGCGATCTTGAATGCCAGCCCTTCTCGACTGCTTGATATCTCCTGAGCGACGACGTCCGCGCGAGGGTTGTAGCCATAAGTAACCTGGCCTGCATTTACCTCGCTCTGAAGGAGATCATACGAGCGATCATCCATATTAAGTACTGCCATCTTCGCGGGGCCGCCCGCCTCTTCCTTTTCACGATCTAAACTACGGAATAAGACAGCCTTGGCCTCGATGTATGCCTCGTATGAGCCATGGTAATCTAGGTGTTCATGCGTGATATTCGTCACGACGGCGACATCGAACTCGCAAGCGGCTATTCGCCGTTGTGCGAGCCCATGCGATGTCACCTCCAGAATGCAGTGCGTAAGACCTGAGTCGACCATATCTTTCAGGTAACCCTGCACTTCGAGCGCGTCAGGGGTCGTCACATGTAAGCCGGTATCCAGGACCCGATCGCCGATCACTGCGTTCACCGTAGTAATCATGCCAGTCCTTATTCCGGCTTCGCGCAAGATCTCAAAAAGCAAATTGCAGGTCGTCGACTTCCCATCCGTGCCCGTGACGCCTATCAGCGTGAGCGAACGGGAGGGAAAATCGCTCCATGCCGCAGCAAGCTCTGCCAGTGCCAGGCGCGGGTCTCCCACACGGATAAACCCAATATCGGTTCGTTCAGGATCAATCTCACCCACGACCGCGACTGCCCCCTGTTTCACGGCGTCGGCAATATAGTCGTGACCGTCGTACTTCTCCCCGCGCACAGCTATAAAGAGCGCGCCAGGGATTACCTGGCGCGAATCGGCGGTCAATGCCGTAATATCTACTTCCGGCAGACCGCCGTGTTCTGCATCTGTTAGGTTATCAATAAGCCTCGAGAGTTGCATCGGCAATTGTTCGCCCAGAAAGGATCCAGACGATCAGTTCCTCTCCTTGCTTGAGACTTGCAGCGCCTATTGTAAGCTGCGGCTCAAGCTCTCGAGTTTTCCAGAAACGGAGCCGTCGAGGATTTTATCTCCTATACGTATGACCAAGCCCCCGAGGATGTTGGGATCGACGCGAAAGCTAATTGTCGCGCTTTCACCGAGTTTGCCAATCACATCCTTGCTGACGGTTTCCTGCTCTTTCTTCGTCAGGGGCAATGCGCTCGTAACTTCGGCGCTTGTCCCAGTGATGCTTTTACCCTCAAGCAAGACAACCTTTCCGGTTTTAACCCCACTGAAGAAGTCATCGATGAGCGCACGTTGGCGTTTCTCGTCCAGCGATTCGCCGATCACTTTCTGTGCGGCGGCGATGGCTAAGGCAGCGACCTGTCCGCGCAAATCACCCAAGACTTTCTCTTTTTCCTGCTGTGCATCAGCGGCTGCGTCTTCGCGCAACTTTACAATCTCAGATTCAGCAGCCTCTTTTATCTCTACCCGAACCTGTTCACCCCGTTCCGTCGCTTCGCGCACGATCTTACCGGCTTCTTGCTGTGCCTTGGCCAGGATTTCTTCCGCCTCTCTCTCGGCATTCTCCCGAGCTTCAGATGCTATGCGCGCATCCTCAAGACCCCTGGCAATTGTTTCGCGACGCGTTTGCATCATATTGAGCAACGGCTTGTACATCCAGGCGACCAGGATCACAAAGATAATCAGGAAGTTAAAAACCTGGACCAAGAGGTAGCCGAGGTTGATACCTAGACCTTCCAAAGTAATTCCTCCTCTCGACCGACCGGATTACCCGCCGACGAATAAGATCAGCATCGCCACGACGAGGGCATAAATCGCCACCGCTTCGGCGAACGCGATCGCCAAGATCATGTTGATCTGGATTGCGCCGGCAGCGTCCGGGTTGCGGGCGATCCCCTGTACTGCCCCGCTGCCCAAGATGCCGATTCCAAGACCCGCGCCCAGAGTTCCTACCATTGCCAGGCCTGCGCCTAAATATTTCAGTCCTTGCGCGATTGCCAATGCAGCTGCTTCATCCATATCAAATATACCCTCCGTGAATATCACCTTAGCGGATGATTTCGTAAATTGTCTATCTAAACAAACTAATGCGCTTCAGCGTGCTCTTCACCATGATCGTCATGTGAAAGGGTTGCCATCGACATAAAGACCAGTGTGAGCATGCCGAACACGAGCGCCTGGATCAGGCCAACCATAAACTCCAGAAGCAAGAAGACGGATTGTACTAATACAGGAACCAACGAACCGATAACAAATAGCAGAACCGCTCCAGCGAAGATATTTCCGAATAATCGGAAGGAAAACGAGATAATCTTCGCAAACTCCGCCACCATCTCCAATAAACCAACGAAGATATCCAGGAACGGCATCATGACGTCAAAAGGTCCCAGTTGCTCTTTCGTCCACATTCGACCGAAATTCTTAAAGGCAAAGAACTTCGAGAAGTAACCAGGTCCTAAAGCCTGAACACCGATGACCTGGGTCATTACCACTGAGATAAGGGCGAGCGCAACTGTGAAATTCAAGTCGGTCGCCGTCACCCGCACAAATGGCGTGAATCCAACCACCGCTGTCTCGGATGAGCTGTGCTCCCCTTCCTCATGCTCCTCCGCCTCCACTTCTTTCGTAATTGTGCTGACAGGCAGTCCACCAATGGAGAAAAGCTCTTGCGTTTCATAGGCTGGGGCGCCGTGATGCGGTTCATGGAATGTGCCGATACTATCTACCCCTGGTATTAATTCCATCCAGTTAACCACAAGGACAAGCAGGACGATTGTCGCCATCCAGGGGAATATGCGCCTGGCCCATTTTCCCGCCGTCGATTCAACGAGGCTGTATAGCCCCTCGATCAATGCCTCAATCGCGCTGGGGAAACCCTTCAGGACCAGATCGCCGCTGCGTGTCGCCAGGCGAACGCTCAGCGCCATCAGGATGAGAATCAGATCGGCGATGAGCATGGCGATAATCGTGTTTGTCAAATACAAATCGCCGACGATTGGAAAACTGAAAGGTCCGAGAATATTCTCAGCCGGGACCTGCACATGCGGCATGACGGGTGCCCACGCTCGCGCAGCAAGAACATTGCCGGCGATGATCAACAACATCAGCCAGCGGTAGAAGCCCCTTCTGCGTTTATGAGGAATCTTTTCGGTGTTCTCCACCTTGCGCTTCCTCCTCTTCACTTGGTCCGATCGTTTTGCCAGTCAGATTCTGAATCCGTGGGGCAAAAGATAAGACCACGCGGAACATCAAGAAGATCGTTATTGGCATGCTGACGATGACCAGGACTATGGTAAACAGCGGCCGGGTCTGAAACTGGTTGTCCAGCCACAGCCCGGCGACCAATGCGACCAAGATGATCACAAGTGTTAGGCAGCCAACCTGTCCGATTACGCCTAGAAGGGCCATTTGCAGCGCACGGAGCGCATGGTCCTTGTTGGGCGCAGTACCATCCTGGCTCATGGTTCGGAATTGTAGCACAAGCGATTCTGAGGGTCAATAAAACTCACCCAACATGTCCGCTAGAACAGACTTAAAGCTGAATGTATCGACCAATCGAGCCAGGGTGCGCTGAGCGTACCGATCGCCAGGATAGCGATGACGCAAATCACGAGCACCAGGGCGTATGATCTGGGTATTGCGATGGGTTTGTCATCATCCTCCGAGCGGTATAAATAGACCACCTTTAAAATCGTCATGTAGTAGTACAAACCGATGATGGCGTTTAACACACCAACAAACGCAAGCCAAATCCACCCACTCTCAACAGCTGCAGCGAAGACATAAAACTTCGTCACGAAACCGACTAGCGGCGGCATGCCCCCCAGCGAAAGCAGCGCCACGAGCAGAACTAACGCCAGCCCGGGAGATCGGCGGCTCAAACCGGCGTAATCCACGATCTCATCTGAACCCACCGAACGCGCGAATAGGATCACGACGGCGAAAGCTGTGATGTTCGTCACCACGTAGCCGATCAGATAGAAGATCACGGTGGCCGTCCCAAAGGAACTCAGTGCAACCAGGCCGATCATGGCATATCCCGCATGCGCGATGGAGGAGTACGCAAGCAGCCTCTTGATATTGGTCTGCGGCAGAGCGAGCAGGTTGCCGAGAGTCATCGTCACCGTCGCAACAATAGCTAATAACGTGACCCACTCTGCTTCAATTGCCGGAAAGACCGCGAGCATGAATCGCAGGAGGACCGCAAAGCCGGCAGCCTTTGATGCCGTTGATATGAATGAAGTAATCGGCGTTGGTGCACCCTCATAAACATCCGGCGCCCAAAAGTGAAATGGGACCGCGGAGATCTTAAAACTGAAACCCACCAGCACCAGAACGGCCATACCCCCGATCAACCAGGGAGAAACAGCTCCGGCGTGCATCGCTGCTGACAAACGATAGATATTCGTATCGCCGGAAAAACCGTACAGCAAGCTGAAACCATATAACATCACGGCCGAAGTCAGGGCTCCAAAGAGAAAGTACTTCAAACCCGCCTCGGTCGATTTATCGTCACCTTTCATGAAACCGGCGAGGATGTAGAGCGGAATCGAAGTCGTCTCGATCGCTAAAAACAGCATGATCATGTCGGCTGAGGAAGCCATCAAGCTCATGCCTAGAGTTGCAACAATTAACAGTGCGTAGTACTCGCCGCGATCCTCTATTCCTTCCACATCGACCGACAGCAGCGCGGTCATCGCTGCCGCGAAGAGAAAGAGCACTTTGAAGGCGAAAGCCATCCAGTCGTGGCGCAGCATTCCGCCGAAGATCAACACCTCATTCTCACCAGGCATGCCGTATAGAAGTGTGACAATGAGAATCCCTGTGAGACCGAGCGCGGTCAACCATGCCAGCAGCAGGCCGTGGCTGCGCTGCGAGGCGAGATCTACAACTAGGATGATCCCCGCAAGTACCAGGAGCAGGATTTCAGGAAGGACGATAAGCAAGGTTGAAGGTTCGAAGCTGGCGATACTCACTTAGGCACCTCCGACCAATGCCAGGACTGCCTGTGCTCCCGATTCGACCAACGGGGCAATGATTGTAGGATAGACGCCGACGAGTAATAATATGCCAGACAGGATAATAAGTGCGATTTTATCGAAGTTGTTAATCGGGGTGATATGTCCTTTGAATTCTTCAGGCATCTCGCCGAAGAAGACTCGTCCGATGACGCGCATGATGTAGCCCGCGGTGATCACAATTGAAACCGCAGCGATGATGGCAACAATCGGCTGGCTCTGCCACAACCCCATGAAGATTGGGAATTCTGCGACGAAGCCGGAGAAACCAGGCATACCCATCGACACAAGTCCGGCGATGATGAAAGCGATCCCGGCTACGGGCATGACTTTGATAAAGCCTCCCAGTTTGGGGATTTCGCGGGTATGCGCGCGATCATAAACCAACCCAACGACAGCGAACATGAGGGCCGTCATCACACCGTGCGAGAACATCTGGATCCCCGCACCTGTGATTCCATCCAAGTTCAATGTAGCGAAACCCAGAATCACAAGGCCCATATGTGAGACCGACGAGAAGCCGATGACGTACTTAAAGTCAGTCTGGATTGAGGCGATGAAAGCGCCGTACACGACGTTGACCGTAGCCAGCCCCATGACCAGCGGCGCCCAGAATCTCGCCCCCTCGGGAAGGAGCATGATGCCAACCCGAAGCGCGGCGAAGGCGCCGACCTTCATCAGCACCCCAGCGTGAAACATCGATACCGCCGTTGGCGCGGCCACATGACCGTCTGGTGACCAATTGTGTACCGGAAAAATGCCGCCGAGTACAGCGAAACCGAAGAACACAAACGGGAACCAGAAGCGCTGAAAGCCCACCGAGAAACTCGCTTGTTCAAGGGCGAATAGGCTAAAGGAGTGCGCCCCACTGGCAAAATACATCGCCAAACCACCGACAATAGCAATGACAGAACCGATAAAGAGATAAAGCGTGAGCTTCATCGCCGCGTATTCGCGTGTGACCTTCCATCCCCAGATGACGATGAGCAAATACATCGGGAAGACCGCGATCTCGTAAAAGAAGAAAAGCTGAAACAGATCCAGTGAAACGAAAACGCCGAAAACACCTGTGGCAAGGATGAACAAGAAACCGAAGAACTCACGCGGGCGGTCGTCGATCCCCCAGGAGACCAAGACTCCCGTGAACATCACAATTCCCGTCAGCAATACCAGCGGGGCGTTCATCCCGTCTACCCCGACGTGGTAGGAGATCCCGAGCCTCGGAACCCAGGGGTAGCGTTCGACTAGCTGATAACCGCCGATGGCTTGATCATAGGTGAAAAAAGCCCAAAGTGAGAAGATGAGCGCGATCGTCGCACCGATTAACGCGAAGATGCGAATCTCGCGGTGTCGCTCCGCGGGAAGGAAGAACAGCACGACCCCGAACACGATCGGTGTGAAGACTACGATGCTAAGAATTGGTACTTCCATATATAACTCTCAAGACCTCAATCAACCGAACAAAAACTTCACAGTCTGGTTGATGACATTCAAGATCCAGGCCGGCCAAACGCCGATCAGGAGCATCAGAAACATAAGCGGGGCGATGGCGATGATCTCGCGGCGATTAATTTCCATCTTATGACCGAGCCACTTCTCGTTCAGCGGACCGTGCAGCACCTTGGCAATACCCTTCAAGATGTAAGCACCTGTAATCAGAAGCCCTACCATCGAGAGCGCAGTGTAGAGCGTGAAGATCGGCCATGAGCCCCGAACAATGAGGAACTCCGATACAAACCCGTTCAAGCCTGGGAGTCCGAGTGAAGCCATGGCGGTGAAGATCAGAATGCCGCCGTAGATCGGCGCTAAGGAGAATAGACCACCAAGCTCGTTTAAATCACGAGTGTGCGCACGATCGTAGATCACTCCCACAAGCAAGAACATCCCCGCCGCAGACAGGCCATGGTTGAACATCTGCAACACCGCGCCGTTGATCGCGATTATGGCATCATCCGCCTGCATCGTTCCCTGGGCGAAAGCTGCGGCGGCGATACCCAGTACCACGAAGCCCATATGATTCACAGAGGAATAAGCCACCAGGCGCTTGAAATCGTCCTGCCCCCAGGAGGCGAATGCCCCCAGAACGATGGCGAGCACGGCCAGCAGCGCCAGTGCGCCGGCGAAGTACTTCGCCTCGACAGGATAGAGCGGCAGCACCAGGCGCAGGAAACCATAGGCACCCAGCTTGAGCAGCACCCCGGCCAGGATCATCGATCCCGCAGTGGGAGCCTCCGTGTGAGCGTCCGGGAGCCAGGTGTGGAACGGCCATATGGGGACTTTGATCGCGAAAGCGACCACGAACGCCCAGAAGGCGATCTTCTTCACCGTGCCGATAGCAAGCGTGATCGGCAGCCCAAATAAGGCTAGAGACTGGTTCAGCGTCGACCATTTCTCGGTGATCACGATCAGGTCAAATGTCCCCGAGACGACACCAATCATCTGAATCGCCAACAGTAAACCAAGCGACCCGGCTATGGTGTAGATCAGGAACTTAAAAGAGGCGTACTCACGTTTTTCACCTCCCCATTGGTTAATCAAGAAATACATGGGGATCAATCCAATTTCCCAGAACACAAAGAAAATCAGCAAATCTAACGACATGAAAACGCCAAGCATCCCGGTTTCGAGAAGCAGGAAGAGCGCCATGTAGGGGCGGACGTTATCTTCAATACTCCATGAGATCAGGATCGCCAGCGGGGTGAGCAGCGTTGTGAGCATCACCATCGGCACGGATATGCCATCTACACCGAGGTGGTAACTCGAACCGATCGCCTCATACCAGATCGCCTGCTCCACGAATTGGTAGCCTTGAACGCCGGGTTGATACGTGAACCACAGCCACAACGCGAGTCCGAACGGGATCAGGCTTACAAACAGCGCAGCCCAGCGGATAGCTTGCAGGCGTTCACGCGGGATCAACAGCAGCAATACCCCGCCCGCCACCGGCGAGAAAAGGATGAGTGTTAGCAAATGCGCTTGCAAAAATGCCACAGACGTGTCTCCGTCTAAGCTTCCGATCTATGTCTTATCGTCGCAGGATCAAGATGTACGACAACACGATCCCGGCGAATACCATGCCGATGATCAAATACTCCTGCACGCGCCCGGTTTGAATGACGCGGAAGGTCTTGCCGGTTTTCTTCACACCCTCGCCGACGAAGTCGCCGGCGCCGTTCACGATGGGCAGGTCGATGGAATAGCGTAAGAAGTCGCCGATGCGAAGCACCGTGCGGGCGACCCAATGCAGGAAACCGTCGATCACGCCCCGGTCCATCCAGCGATAGACGACCGTTTCCGCTAACCAGTAAGCTGGACGAATGATGACCGCGGAATACAGTTCGTCGAAATAGTATTTATTGCGCAAGACCGAATAGATCGGACCTAGCAGTTTTTTCACCGGATCTTCCCCTCCAGCTGGCACTCGTCGATAGACCAGCCAGCCAAGGAGCAAGCCGCCCAAAGCCACGCCGATTGAAACGAGCAGAGGCACGGGATTGAAGGCGATAACCTGCGGATGCTCGAGCAGCGATCCAGAGATAAATTCGTGGAACCAATTGGGAATAAGCCCGCCAATCGCAGGGAACCCCTCTGGGATGCCAACCCAACCCGCAGTGATGGCGAAGAAGGAAAGCACGATCAGCGGCAGCGTCATCGTCCAGACTGATTCGTGAGCGTGCTCCACTGCCTTTGTGCGTGCATCGCCGAGGAAAGTCAGCGTGATCTGACGCATGGTATAGAACGCGGTCAGGAACGCAGCCAACGCAAGCGTGATGAACACTGCCAGGTGCCCGTTAGCGAACGCGTCGGCCAGGATCTCGTCCTTCGACCAGAAACCAGCCGTGATCAACGGGAAACCGGAGAGCGCGAGCCCACCGATCAAGAAAGTGGCGAATGTGATCGGCATCTTCTTACGCAGCCCGCCCATGTTGAACATATCCTGGGCGTCGATGTGGTCATCTGTATGTTGAACACCATGTTCCACGCCGTGGATGACGGAGCCCGATCCCAGGAACAAGAGCGCCTTGAAGAAAGCGTGGGTGATCAAATGGAACGCGGCGGCGACGTAAGCTCCGATCCCTACAGCCGCGACCATATATCCCAATTGAGAGATCGTAGAATAAGCCAGTACGCGTTTGATGTCGTTCTGCGCTAAGGCGATCGTCGCCGCGAAGAGCGCCGTGAACGCGCCGATGAACGAGATCACGAGCATCGTGGGCGTCAGCGGGCCGCCCTCGTGCCAGCCGGCGGTGATCAGTGGGAAGAAGCGCACAATGAGATAGACACCTGCGGAAACCATCGTCGCCGCGTGGATCATGGCCGAGACCGGGGTTGGCCCTTCCATCGCGTCTGGAAGCCAAACGTGCAGCGGCCATTGCGCGGATTTTCCAATCGTGCCGATGAAGAGCAGCAGGCCGATCAATCCGGCAGTCGAGAGCGCCGGGATCACCGAAGGTGAATTCGCCAGCATCTCGAGCACATGCTCATTGAACAAGATTTCCCGGTAGCTGAGTGTGCCAGTAACGGAGTAAAGGTAGGCCAGACCCAGCAGCATGAAGACATCACCGACGCGCGTCGTCATGAACGCCTTGATCATCGCATCACGCGCCGAGGGTTTTCCGTACCAGAAACCGATCAACAGGTAAGAGCACAAGCCCATGATCTCCCAACCGATGAACAACAGAAGCAGATTATCAGAGATGACCAGGGTCAGCATTCCGAATGCGAAAAGCGAGATGAAGGCGAAGAAGCGAGCGTACATCGGCTCAATCCCACCTGCGCGCGGGGGCAGACCGGGACTATCCTCAAGATCGCGCGGTTCACCGTAATTGTGGTAGCCGACGCTGTATAGGAAGATCGCCAGACACGTCCAGGCGACGAAGAAAAGAGCCAGCGCACCAAGAGGGTCGATCAGCACCCCAATTCGCAATGCGGTCTCGCCTGTCGGCATCCACGCTATCGACGAGTGGAAAGGGTGGTGGCCGAAACCTTCGGTCGTGACCGCGTTGAAGAACACCACCATCGCCAGGCCCCACGAGATGACCATCGAGCCCACCGCTATAATGTGGCTTAAACGGTTGTCGCGATTCGCCCAGAGCACGATCGTGAAAAACGCCAGGATCGGCGGGAGAGGGATGAGCCAGATTAAGGTCTCGATTTGCATAAAACCTCGCCTACCACTTCATCATGTCGATCTCTTCGACGGCGATCGTACGGCGCCGCCGATAGATAGAGATAATCAAAGCCAAACCGACAGCCGCCTCAGAAGCAGCTACGGCAAAGACCACCAGCGCGAATACCTTGCCGGCAACCGCATTCGGCGTCAGGTAGCGCCAGAAAGCAACCAGGTTTAGATTAACAGCGTTCAGCATGAGCTCGATCGCCATCAGGATCGCTAAAGCATTCCGTCGCGCCAGCGCACCGTAGATACCGATGCTGAAAAGCGCCGCACCTAAAATGATGTACCAGGATAAGGGGATCATGACTCATCCTCCTGCTCCTGATTTGTTCGCCCGGGCCAAGCGACGATGATCGAACCAACCAACGCCGCCAGCAAAAGCACCGAGGCGACCTCGAAAGGAACGATGTAGCGGTCTACATCAACCAGCGCCAACCCAAGCTCCTCGATCATCGCCTCCGATCCCATTGTGAGAGCAGGTGCTTCAGCGCCCAGCAGCGGGGCTTGGGTGAACATCCAAACCAAACCGCCAAACATCAGAAGAGCGGCGATCACAGCCGCCCACCAGGTTTTACTTCTCTGTCGATCTTGAATCCCCATTGAATGACGAGTGAGCATAACTACGATGATGATCATGATGGCAATGGCATCGATATAAACTGCGACCTGCACAACCGCCAGGAAACCTGCGTTCAGCAGGACGAAGAACACCGCAACTCCAGCCAAGGCCATGATCAACCACAGTGCGGCATGCACCATGGAACGGCTGGTGACCACCATCAGGGCGGCGAGCAGCGTAATAGCCGCAGCTATGAGAAATACAACTTGAGTCAGCGATAGCATGCACACACTCTCATCGAACTAACTTCCCTGTGACGACCCGTTGGAGGCCGCAACCGTCTTATTAACACCGCTTGTTTTGACTCGTGACCGTGCGGCGCGGGCATTAAGGCGAATCGCCGCCAGCGTGATCATAAATAAGAAAATGTTAGCGCCTACGTGAATTCCGAGCCGATTGATCCCATACTCCACTGCCACCTTCTCGGCAATTGCGGCAACAATCAAACTCGCCAGCGCTAAAGGTGTAATCAATTTCCAATTGAGGTTATTGATTTGGTCGATACGGATACGCGGGAAGGAACCACGGATCCAGATGACGACAAAGTATACGATGGATGTTTTAATAATGAAGTAGAAAAGCCCAAGCAATGGGTACAGCTCCGCCCAGGGACCTCTCCAACCGCCGAAGAATAGCGTGGCGGTCAGAGCTGAGATCGTAAAAGCATGCAGGAATTCCCCCACGAAGAACATCCCGAATTTCAATCCTGAGTATTCGATATGGAAACCGGCTACGATTTCGGACTCCGCTTCGATCAGATCGAATGGCGCTCGTCCCACTTCTGCAAGCGAGCTTACGAAGAATATTAGCGCCGCGATCGGCGCCAGAACAATGAAAGCGATTGGGCTCTGCGCTTCAACGATGGTCTCCAAGTCCATCGACCCGCTCAAGAGAACCGGGATGAGCAAAGCGATCATCATCGGTACTGCGTATGAAACCATCATAGCTACCGTGCGGAAGGCACCCAATAGGGCATACTTATTGTTCGAGGACATCCCTGCGATCATGATCCCAAGTGTCCCGATCGCACCAATCGCAACGACGTACAAGACACCGACGTTAATGCTCGCGCCAATGAACGTCGGAGCGAGCGGAATTACAGCCCAAATACCGACAACTGCCATTACTGCCAGGAGCGGCGCCAGGTTATACGGAATGATGTCTGCCCCGGTGGGCGTTATTAATTCCTTCGTGACCAGCTTTAGGAGATCGGCGACCGTCTGGAACACGCCAAAAGGTCCTACACGGTTTGGGCCTAATCGATCCTGGATTCGGGCGACGATTTTTCGCTCAGCCCAGATCAGGATAAGGGTCAGCAGCAACATCGCCGTGGCGAGAACAAGCGCCCCGAGTAACTGCAGGGTAAATGTAACAAAATCAGGCGTCAGCCCGAGGCCTTCCAGCCAGCTGCGCAGCAGGCTGCCTGTCCAAGTAAATGGATCGTTGAGAAATGCGACCATCCGTTGCTCCCTAGTACCCCGTCCATTCGAACTGGATGATTGTCCACAGGCGCTCATCCGGCGTTAGTTTTCCGCCGCATTCTGATGAGAGGGGCAAAGGCGTGTTAAAAAAAATGGCTGATGAAATCCACATCAGCCAGGCCGATTTTAAGTATTGCGTTATACCCACTCAAGGACGCCCTTGCGCCAGGCATAGGCCAGGCCGGCGGCAAGGATCAAAATAAAGAGAACGCCTTCCATGACCATGTAAAGCTGTAACTTGTCGTATGCCACAGCCCAGGGGAACAGGAAGACAGCTTCGATGTCGAACACCACGAAAATAAGCGCGTAGATGTAATATGCGCCCTTTAGCTGGATGTAGGTCTCCCCTACGGTTTCAATACCGCATTCGTAGATCGATTGTTTTATTGGGTTTGGTTTTTTAGGGGAGAGCAGCCAGTTGGCAGCGATTGCGACACCGGGAAGGAGCATCCCTGCTCCTAGTAGTAGTGCGATGAAAATCCACGGTTCGAGCATCTAGGACCTTTTTAGTCTCTTGACACAGGATGGATTGAACGGGCGAAGTTTACCATGCCGGTTTGGATGCGTCAAAGAAAAAAGCTCAAGTGCTTGTGAATAATGCCACAAAGGCGGTGGCCCTAACCGCCGGAGTGGTGCTGCTGGTCCTCCAATCTGGAGGGATAACCTCGTAAGATGAAACCTAATTAATGGCTAAGCAGTCTTAATTATCAATATCGACCCAGATAAACCTGATGGTTATATTCCAAATCCTGCGCAGTCAATTCCTTCCATCGTGATTCTGCAATGCTGCTCCCTGGCTTGGTATATAATCCGACCATGGATTTGCACATGGACTCCAGGGTGTGGACCAACTATATAGAAAGATTTCCCCAAGCCCATCTACTTCAAACATCGGCGTGGGGCATGTTGAAATCCTCTTTCGGGTGGAGAACGCGTTGGATCCAAACAGACGACGCCGGGGCTCAAATCCTGTTCCGGAAGCTCCCGCTCGGTTTCACGCTGGCATTTATCCCGAAAGGACCTATCGGGGAGTGGCTTCCCGAATTGCTCCCGGCCTTAGATCAGGTTTGTAAAGAAGAGCGTGCGTTCATGCTCAAAATCGAACCGGATGCAGTCTGGAACAGCGATCTCGCCGACCAACTTCAAGCCCACGGCTTCAGCCCTTCTGCACAAACGATCCAACCGCAGCGCACGATCACCGTAGATCTCACACCTGATGAGGACGAGATCTTAGCGCATATGAAACAAAAGACGCGCTATAACATCCGCCTCGCCGACCGCAAGGGTGTGACAGTGCAGCCATGGAATGATATCCAAGTGTTCGCAGCGATGACGATTGAGACCGCCGAGCGCGATCAATTCGGCGCCCACAGCCATGCCTACTTCCAGCGTGCCTATGACCTCTTCCACCCCTCCGCAGGGTGTGAACTCTTCGTCGCCAAAGTTGAAGAGACTCCGGTTGCGGCTATGATGGTCTTCGCCCGCGGTCAGCGAGCCTGGTACTTCTATGGCGCTTCTCTATCGATCCACCGCGAGAAGATGCCGACTTACCTGCTCCAATGGGAGGCGATGCGCTGGGCGAAAGCGCGCGGCTGTACATCGTATGATCTGTGGGGGATTCCGGATGCAGATGAAAAAAACCTGGAAGATCAATTCACAAGACGCAGCGACGGTTTGTGGGGCGTCTACCGCTTCAAGCGCGGCTTTGGCGGACAGATCGTCCGCAGCATGGGCGCCTGGGACCTGCCGTATAGCCCACTGCTCTCCCAACTCTACCAACTTGCGCTTCGCCTGCGCGGTCACGGATAAGGTGTATGCTCGCTCTCACGATTGTTGACAATCAAGAGACCTGGGACACTGCCCTGGGCACGCTCGACGGCGGTCACCTGCTCCAGAGCTGGCAGTGGGGTGAACTGAAGAGCCAATACGGCTGGACGCCTCTGCGTATCTTATGGAATGATGACTCGCAAACCCCCATCGCTGCCGCGCAGCTGCTGTTCAGGACCACCACAAGGAACCTGACGATCGCTTACTGCCCGCGGGGCCCGATCCTCAATTGGGAAGACCCCGGTCTCCACTGCCAGGTCCTGAGCGATCTTGCCGATCACGCGTCTCAGCACGGCTCCATTTTCGTCAAGATGGACCCCGAAATACCTTTAGATGATGGTCCCGATTTACTGGACCAGGATAAAACGAATCTCCTGCGCAAGTCATGGCTGCAACTCGGGTGGCGTGAGTCGCAGGAGCAAATTCAGTTCCGCAACACCTTCATACTCAACTTGGAAGCGGATGAGGAGACGCTGCTGGCGAACATGAAGCAGAAAACCCGCTACAACGTCCGCTTATCAGCCCGCAGAGGGGTTGTCATCCGCCAGGGGGGGCTGGAAGATCTCGATCTGCTTTACCAGATGTACGCCGAGACCTCTGTACGCGACCGTTTCGTCATTCGTGATCCAGCATACTACCGCGACGCCTGGGGTTCGTTTATTCAAGAAAGCGTGGCTCAACCGCTCATCGCTGAGGTGGAAGGCGAACCGGTGGCGGCAATCATCCTTTATCGCTTTGGGAAGACCGCGTACTACCTTTACGGTATGTCTCGCGCTCTCCACCGCGATAAAATGCCTAATCACCTGCTCCAATGGGAGGCGATTCGCTGGGCAAAAGAAGCGGGCTGCCTGGTCTACGACTTCTGGGGCGCGCCGGATCGCGTCGATCCCGGCGATCCCATGTATGGTGTGTACCGGTTCAAAGAAGGCTTCGGGGCGCAGTTTGTGCAAACAGTCGGCGCCTGGGACTTCCCCATCAAATCATTTCAATACCGGCTTTACAAATACTTAATGCCGCGCCTCCTCTCCGTGATGCGCTTATTCGGGAGGGCGCGGACACGTGCACAAGTGGATCGTTGAGCAAAGCGTCTAACGAGTGATAAGTAGAAGGGCATTCTTATGAAAGTTCAACTCCCCCGTGTTCAAATAGCACACTTGCCAACAGCTATTGAGCCCTTGCCACGCCTCAGCGCTGCACTCAAGGGTCCGCAGCTCTGGATTAAACGGGATGACCAGACCGGTCTGGCGTTTGGCGGCAACAAGACCCGCAAGCTGGAATACCTGCTCGCCGATGCGCGGGCACATAGTGCAGAAATGCTGATCACGCGCGGCGCCATGCAATCGAACCACTGCCGGCAAACGGCTGCGGCAGCGGCGAGATCTGGATTCGAGTGTACGCTCATCCTTTCGGGATCGGCGCCTTCCGAGATTGCGGGCAATCTCCTTTTGGATCAATTATTAGGCGCCGAGATCGTTTGGACAGAAGGTGAGGATCCCGAGCAGGTGTTGGAATCAACTTTTACTCAAGCCTGGGGTGCTGGGCGTCGTCCGTATCTAATCCCATACGGTGGCTCCAACGCGACCGGTGCGAGCGCGTATGTGGTTGCGATCAGCGAACTTGTCGAGCAGGGCTTGGAATTCGACCGGATCGTTTTCGCCTCATCTTCCGGCGGAACGCAAGCGGGCATGATTGTAGGCGTGAAAGCGCTCGAGCTTACGACTCGCATCACCGGGATCAGCGTAGACAAACCGAGCGATGAACTCCAATCAACAATCTTGAATCTAGCACATCAGATCTCGGAATTGCTGAGGCTAAATCTTGATTTTCAAGCGGATGAGGTGGACGTCGACGACCGCTATCTCGGGGGTGGTTATGCGGTCATGGGCGCGATCGAGCGCGAGGCAATTGAGTTGTTTGCGAGTACGGAGGGGATTCTCCTCGATCCCGTCTATACCGGCCGTGCTGCAGCAGGGATGATCGATCGCATTCGCAAGGGGAAATTTGGGTCAGAGGAGCGAATCCTCTTCTGGCATACCGGCGGCACGCCGGCTCTCTTTGCCTATGCGGAGGAATTAACAAGGTTAGAGTGAGCAGAAGGGGACTTTCTAAAAACGGTTGACCATGGAAAATGGAAAGAAAAATATTGGTTAAAATAAGGTTTCATGGACTTCGTGGATGCGAAATAATCTCTCGGATAAATTAGGCATTCTTGGCTTTGTAACAACGGCTCTGGTGGGCAGTTATCTCATTTGGTATGCTACCTCCTGGGGGCCGTGGGTAGGTAGCGACTCGGTTGAATATCTAGAAGCTGCGAGGAATCTTAATACGGGTTTAGGACTGGTTTTAGTCCGTGCTTCAGGAGCGATACGACCACTCTCGTTGCGCCCACCCTTCTACTCCATCCTATTAAGCAGTGCGTTGTTCCTTAAAATCGATGTGCTTCAACTTGCCCGTTTTTTGAACATTGCCATTTACATTGCTCTGATTGTGGGGATGGGTACTTGGTTGGCAAGGATTCTCAATTCAACATTTGCCTCCGCAGCCATCACTTCATTGATTACACTCTCTTCGTTTGCAATTTGGATTTTCTCAGGGATGATGACAGAGCCTTTATTTGTTACATTAACACTCTTTGGTCTTATCAACCTTTACAAGTATTACGATCATGGCAAAGTTCAAAGTGTACTGATTGCGGGTTTATTCGCAGGACTGGCTTGGCTGACAAAACTCTCCGGAGTCGTTCTTGTTTTGTTAGGAATACTTGTAATCATCAGTAAACAGGGAGAGTCGAAGAGGCTAAAGGTCGTCTTCAGTAGTTTGTATACATTGTTTGCTGTATCCCCCGTGGCCTTTTGGATGATAAGAAATCATCAATTTGGTTCCTCCGTTGGTGTCTATGATTTTTTTATATCCAACCTATGGTCCAGCTTGGCGCCAGTCCGAGTGGCCATTGCAAACGCATTCTGGGAATGGACTTATCTTTCGATGATTTTTCCCATCCCGGAATACCGTTCTCGGCTTTACATGTTAGGGTTCATGATTGTTCTCCTTGGTGCGGTTACGATTTATGTATTGACGGTTCATAAGCATTCAATAACGAAGGTATTGAGAGATAGCGAACCATTACGCTTTGCTATACTTCTAACCATATTCTCGATTTGCTATCTATTGTTCATAGTAGCATCACATGTTTTCGTGGTCTTCCCCAAGCCAGCACTCGACACGAGAATACTCTGGCCAGCACAGCTGACACTTACCTTTTCGATGCTAATCTTCCTTTATTCTTTTTTTGCCAATACGCTAAAAAGGAAAAACCTAAACGTTTTCCTGCTTATACCTTTGATATATCTGCTTTGGATCCAAACACCAACTTCCATTTCAAGAGCGGTCGAACTGCATTCGAATGGGCACGGCTATACGTCACCAGAATGGCGATCATCCGATTTACTCAGAAGGATCGGCGAGTTCCCGCAAGAAACCCCCATTATCAGCAGTGATATCGATGTGATTATGTTTTACCTAAAGCGACCCGCATTCCGAATTGGGGAGCTTCAGACGGAGACCCCTGTGTATCCTTTCTCCCGTTATGGAGATAACCAGGAAGATCCTACCGAAATATTATTCGTTGAACAATGCGTGCCGTTGGTGATATTCAAGGGTGACTTTTGGAAATTCTATGACCTCTACGGTGAGGAGACCGAGGAACGCCTCCACACAATGAAGGAAGGATTACAACACATCTGGGCCGAAGACGGTGATATCTACTTTTCCCCAGATTGCAAGCTTACATTGACCCATTAATCATAGCGGGTTCCGGATCTACGGATATTCACACTATACTGTCATTTCGAGTGAGCAGTGCAACGGCGATCGAGAAATCCCTATTACGATCCTCTCAAAATCCCTCTCTGCGAAGCAAAAGAAACCTCTTCGCCAGAGACCTACACCCTTCATCGAAACGCATCAGGGATTTCTCACCCTTTCCAGGGGTTCGAAACGACATCCTATTTAATAGCTCTGCCCCATTGGTCATTTCGAGCGAGCCGTGAAGCGGCGAACGAGAAATCCCTATGCTGGTTCTGGTGTACGTCCCTTCTGGTAAGCGAACATTATCCCCATTCTCGATGAGGTCCACGCGTAAAACCTCCCGCAGGTTTTGAACCTGCGGGAGGTTAAGACACATCTAAGCATCTCTCTTCCCTCATCTTCACGAGGAGATCGCCACGTCGCCCTGACGGGCTCCTCGCGATGACAAGGGTGGGAAGGGCTCTGCAATAATATTTGTCATTTCGAGTGAGCCGTGTGATATTTCTCGTGGGAGTTCCTCCTTTGAAACGAATACCATCCCCATGCACAATGATATCCATAAAAAAACGCTCTCACGCGGCGCGGTTTAATCTGCGTTGATAAACGTCCTTCTATTACGACTTATTCCGCCACCTATCGGTTGATTTCCACAGCAGTGCCAGCCAGAGCCTCCCGCGCAGCGATCTCCAGGCACCCATAACCGCGTCTTCATCGATGGATTGCCGTCCAAAACGTTCCTTAGAATACGCCTCAACAATTGTCCTAGCCGCGTCTGCGGATTCTGGCAGCGAGGATGAGAAGACCGCGACACGCTCCATCGCTGTCTGTGACCTGCTGGTAATCATTCCCAGGCGCTTCAGC
>DAOUDJ010000282.1:0-25399 GCA_034430795.1 Anaerolineales bacterium
ACCGGTGTCGATCCGGATAGTTGGGCGCTCATTCCCGCTGGCGAGTTTCTTGCGGACTTCACCAATGAAGAAATCTTGGTGGATTACGACTATCAAATGATGGTTACCGATGTGACCAACGCTCAATTCGCCGATTTTCTCAACGCTGCGTTGAAGGACGGGACCATCAAAATAGTGGGCGATGAAATCATGGGGTATTATCCGGGCGATATATTCCGCGAGTACCGGCACGAAGAAGAATACGCCGCTGGAGATTATCCGCTCATGCCACTGGACGAAGTAGGGCTAAGACTGGATTTCGAAGGCACGACGTTTACCGCCAAACCTGGCTATGAGAACCACCCCATGGTGATGGTCACCTGGTTTGGAGCCAATGCGTATTGTGAATTTTATAATGGGCGGCTGCCTTCGGCCATTGAGTGGGAAAAAGCAGCCCGCGGCACCGATGGAAGGCCCTTTCCATGGGGTGACGAAGTCGAACAAACCAATGCTAACTACTACCACAGCAATGACCCGTTTGAGGATGTGATCGGTCGGATGGGCGATACGACGCCCGTGGGTTTCTACAACGGTCAGACGCATCTCGGTTTCGAAACTGAAGACTCACCCAGCCCTTATGGCCTGTATGACATGGCTGGAAACGTCTATCAATGGGTCGGCGATGTAATCCCTTATCAGCATTATCGCTTGCTGCTGGGCGGCGCCAAAGATGTATACGCCGTCAGGATCCGGGCCTGGGTAACCAATAATGCAGAGCCGATTTATTTCAGCCCGAACGCAGGATTCCGCTGCGCACAGGACTAGTGTTCGTTATTTAACAAAAGCGGGTTGCTGGCGGGTGAGATCAACATCCACCAGCTATCCTTAAATGTGTGAAGAAAAGAAAAGACAATGGCATACTCAACAGCTCCTATTCAATCGACACTGAAAGCACTGATCGTTAAAATCCGCCTTTATTGGCAGATGACCAAAAGCCTTCAAACCGGTCTACTGCTCTCCACTGGGTTGGCGGGATACATGAGCGCTCGCTGCCCGGTCCAGACCTGGCAAACGCTGCTCGCGTTGGCTGGCAGCCTCTTTCTGGCGATCAGCGGCAGCACGGTCCTCAATATGGTCTACGATCGAGACATAGATGCTCGGATGCCGCGCACTCAAAAACGGCCGCTTCCCAGCGGTCAGGTCGGCGTGGTAGAGGCGCTTGTTTTAGGCGGTGTGTTAAGTGTCACAGGTATCTGGTGGGCCACCCTTCTCTCCCCGCTTTATGGTTTGATCGTTTTCGCTGGTCTATTCTTCGATGTCATTGTGTACACAATTTGGCTCAAACGTCGCACTCCATGGTCGATCATCTGGGGGGGAATCGCCGGGGGGATGCCGGCTCTCGCCGGACGCGCTCTTGGCTTAGGAGCAATCGATTGGGTAGGGCTGATGTTTGCGCTGGCTGTGCTGCTATGGATCCCCACCCATATCATGACCTTCAGCCTGCGGTACCGTGAGGACTATGCAAAAGCCGGCGTTCCCACTTTCCCTTCGGCCTACGGGGAGCACACTACAAGCATCATCATTGCCCTATCGAGCATCGCCACAGCGATCGCCATGGCCTTCGCCGCGTACGGAATCGGGATAACATGGGGCTACATGCGGTTACTTATTGTCCTCAGCTGCGGGCTGCTTGCTTTAGCCATCAGCAGCTTAATGCGTCCTTCTTTCAAAATGAATTTTGGTCTCTTTAAATTCGCGTCGCTTTATATGCTGAGTTCAATGCTCTTGGTTGTCCTCGGCGTCCTGTAATGAGAAGGATCACCCCCCTAGATAGAATCGCCCTCCTGCTCACTTGTTTAATCGCGGCTTATCAGGTAGTTGCCGGTGTAGAGGGACTCCCCGTCCTGGCCACATGGGCATATACAGCGACGTTTGGCGTGCTTTTAATCTCGGGCTTGCTCATGATCATCAACGGCTTCGATGTTCTCGACAGCCCTCTGGTCGTCATCATCGCCACCATCATCCCCCTAGGTCTTTCGCTCGGCATGGTTATCGAGAACATCCCGGACTGGCAGTTAACCTATCTCGCCTTCGTCGTGGTCGGCTTCCTCGCCATCCTGCTCACGCGCTTTATCGCCCCCGAACGTGCGGCGACGATCGTGCTGGCCTCCGTGCACGGCATCGCCGGGCTTGTAATCGTCGGCTTGCCTATCGCTCTCGTGCTGCAAGAGATGAAAGCAGTGCAATTTTTATTCGTGAGTGTGGGTGGCGCCCTTATCGGGATAGGCGGCATGCTGCTCGCTTTTCTGAAAGCCGGCAAACCCATCCTCTCGGCCGAGAAAATCTTTGCTCTCCTTCCTTGGGTCCTCGTGTTGATGAGCGCTGCATTCGTATTCGGTTTGGGCATCTAGCCTTGTCTCGCCTCGAACGCCTCAACCCCGCCGCAAGTAAGCCGTGGCTGACCGCATCAGCGGGCATCATGTGGAGTGGTGTTGGTTTAATGCTTTGCAACCTGGCCTATGGCTGGCTGCTACCCGTTGCCTTTCCTCAGGTTTTATGGATGACGCTTGCTGGTGCCTTGCTCGCTTCGGCCATCTTCTACTTCAGTTTCAGCAAGCTCGCCAAGAAGAACATCCAGCGTATCAACGACATGGTTGGAGACAAGATCTGCATATTCGCTTTTCAGGAATGGAAGAGCTATCCCCTCGTTGTCATTATGATTGGTCTGGGCATCTCCCTCCGGAATTATTTACCCATACCAAAACCCTACCTGGCGATTCTCTATATTGGCATTGGCGGCGGTTTGTCCCTGTCGAGTTTGCATTACTACTGGCATCTTCTGCTCTCCAAGCACCGCGTCAGCACCCCCTAATAGCGAATTTTACAACTCTCCGTTATTCTACTGGGCAGCCTGGCGCAATTGTGCTATGAACTTGGCCGAGGCGGATCCCAGCACGAAGAGATGATCACAAGTTGAGCAAATCGCGAGCATCTCCATAGTGAAGCCGGAGGAGGTGATCCTCCTGCCCCATGAACGGTGCTTTCCTATAAGTAGCTTAGGACAGCCTCTATCAGAACGAATCGTCGGAGCCGATCCTTATGTCGGCCCGTTCGCTGTCCGTATTCATGGCCTGTAGGGGCACGGCAATGCCGTGCCCCTACGCATAAGCCTGTTCAAGGTGAATCATAATTCGAACGCACACATGGGAGCGCCCCTTCACAAAACAATTATTTGTGACAGCCCTTTTGAGTCAGTTCCCCGGATTGGCCTACCCGAAAGATTTTTGGGGATCAGCAAGATTTGGCCTCACTGTCCATCACAATCTTCAACCGAAGGATTGCGCAACAAAGTCCACCCTACATGGTATTCAACGGAGAACATTTTTTCCTCTTTAGCGATATCCTGAGCACCAATCCCAGTGCCCCGCTGCGGTAATCAATACTTGACACACGGCAAATACATGCCCTTTCGTTTGTGATAAGCTGAACAAGTGGAGGGCTTTCTGCCCTAACACGCATCGTGCGTGTGTAATTTGTTTTATGCATTGCGAAATAGGGTATGAATAAATCCTCCATTTAGGAGTGTTGTGTCACTCTTGGTTTTTCGGTTGGAGGAGAGCTCTCGGTTAATAGAGTTTTTACTCTGACCAAACAAAATCGCGCTTTGAAGCGCAAATGATAAGGAGGATGAAGAAGAAAAATAGAGCTAAAGGCTTACCTTAAGGTTAGTTTTACCAAATTACGAAGAGGAAAAGAGGAGAATGCAATGCTCAAGAAACCAAAGTTTTCTCTCGTCGTAATTGGCGCGTTGCTCTTGTTGGCCCTGGCTGCTGGTGCTTGTGCACCTGCCGCAACGCCAGAGCCACCACCACCGCCGCCAACCGACGTACCACCGCCGCCCCCTCCAACGGCGACTCCAGTGCCAGATCACTCGGCATTCGAAGCTGCTGTTGCAGGCAATGCGCACAATCAGTACAGCGTTGAACATGGACCGAACGCATGGTGCACTCGCTGTCACTCCCCCCAGAACTGGGATCCTGAAGCTTTCCAGGGACCTCCACCAGCATGCTTCACGTGCAAATTCCCACATGAAGAAGAGATGAGGGTGGCCGAAGGGAATGCTTTCGTGGCCGAAGAGGATTGGGTAGGCATGCCGTGCGAAACCTGTCACGTAGTTGATGTAAACGGATACGTCACTCCTGGAATCGCCTGGCTCAATCCGGTCTCGATGGATTACGTTGCCGTTAGCAATTCCACAGAGTTGTGTGAGAAATGCCACGTGACCACCACCGGCAACGCCTTCGGTTCTGCCGTGGATCATAAGGTAACGCTTGGCGGAAGCGCCCACCTCAACTATGGTGGTTTTATCGGGGAAGTACCCCCACCCAGCTTCTGCGCAGATTGCCATGACCCACACACGCTCGAACCAAAACAATGTGTAGACTGCCACGAAGGCGTGACGACTTCAGATACCCACATGAAGGGTTACAACGCCCTTATGCTTGACAAGCTGACGTGCATGGCTTGTCATGATGCCACCGGGATGGATGTAGGACCTCCTCCAGGGGAAGAGGGTGGCCCATGGGTAACCCAGGTAACCTCTGTCGGACGTGCTGGACCGACCACGGAATTTGTGCTCTCTCACAGCATCGTCTACACAGTCGCCTGCGATCGTTGCCACTTCGAAGAGAACGCTTTCGGACTGACAGTCTTTACTGCAGATGGTTCCGTACCAGAGCCGCCTGCAGAAGATTAGCAGGGGCATGTTGTAACATCGGAGTTTGAACCATTCCGCGATAACACTCTGTCAAAAGTAATGTGGAATGGACCGCTTCCTACCTGGAAATAATGTTGGGTAAGTGAAGGTAACGGTATCTTGTGGGGTGAGGAGACTCCTCGCCCCACAGGTATATAATCTAGAACCTAACGGACGTGGATTTCAAAAAATGGATAGAAGAATTTCTCTCTTATCAAGGAACTCAAACCAGAGCCGGAACTGTCTTGGTCTCAATGCTCGGGCGATCAGTTTAGTCCTCGCCCAATGCTTACTGCTATTGTTCCTGATCGTCGGATTAGCAGCCTGCCAGTCTTCTGATTCTCCAACTATTTCCTCGCCTGATACCCAGGCCACACAACCATCTGGGGGTGGAGAAACAACAGGCGATGAACCTATTGTTGATGAACCGGAGGCATCCCCCGCGGGGGAAATCGAACAAGCCTGGCAAGCTAGCCCTCATTCTGAAACTTATGTTGAAGGGGACAACAACATTTGCGCTCGCTGCCATGCCCCCGTCGCCTTCGTGCCATCAATAGATGACCTGGATCCATCATGTTTGGTATGCAAGTTCGAGGTCGCTCCTCCTCCCGCATCCATCGCCCAGGATACATGGACCAATGTCGAATGCAATGTTTGCCACCTTGTAGATAAGAACGATGAGGTGGAGCCTGAATTCGCCTGGCTTTTGTTCCTGCTTCTCAATGAATATGAGCAGGTGGCTTCATCCACAGAATTATGCGGGAAGTGCCACGCCGAATCCGATTTTGACTTGCCAGGCCATACGGCTGTTGTCGTTGGCGGAGCACATTCGGGGTATTCCTGTACAGACTGCCACGACGCCCACAGCACCACAGCAGATTCGTGCGGGGCGGCCGGATGCCACGACGCTATGAGTGAGGATATTCCTGGTCACGACAATGCCCACGAGTCGGTCTCCTGTGTGGCTTGCCACGACGCTGGCGAAATGACGGTCGGTCCAGACGAGGATTTGGGTGCCTGGACTACATTCTTGCCTCCGGATTCGGAAGGGGTTTCCTTCACGTTCACATCACATAACACTCAACTTGAGGCCAGTTGTGACCGCTGCCATTATCCCAATAACTCCTGGGGCTTGACGGAAGATGTTAACTAGCGATTAGAGGACGCATGAACTATGCTGGACGAAGGACTCAAAGATAATTGCGGATAATCATCGGCAGTGACTTGAGCCCGACCTACATTGTGCTTTGCAAAGCATTTGGCACACGGAGGTTGCTGCCTCTGTCGTAGCCCCCAACGGGGTAAATCCGAACGGTCGTCGCGAATAGATCGTTCTTATCAAATCGAATATCTCAAATCAACAATCTTTTATTCACACTGGAGGAAAGAGATGAGAACCTCAACCGGAAACACCCTTAAGAAAATCGCCATCATCTTTATGGGTCTCACCGCGGCGATGAACATTCTCAGCGGCACCGGCACTAGCTGCGCCGCGTTCGTAACAAAGCAATACCCGATGTTCTGGGACATATTGAGAGCGGATCTCCTGTGGCTGTGGCAGTCCTTCGTAGTTGTTACACTTCTGATCGGCCTCGCTGGAATCTGGTCAACCATCCAACTCGTGCGCGGTAAGAGCAACGCCTACCGTAACGCCATGGTTCTATTAATCCTGGGAACCATAGTGAATGGCATCCACATTTATTACTCTCAGACCGTTCTCGACAGCATAATCCCCATCGTTTTCACCGTTTTTGCCAATGTCGTCACCCTGGTGCTTTTCATAATTTTAGGGACGCCAAGATTTCGAGAGCAGGTCAGGTTCGACAGCGAGACTGATCCCGTAACTGGGGCAACCGCCACCGGTTTAACTGCGTTCTTCGTTGGCGTGATTCTAATCTCTACGACGCAATGGGCCGGACCTTCACACACATATGATGGAGTAAACTGGGTCAATCTCCTGCGAATACCCCTCCTCGCCGGAGGTACAATTTTTTCTATAGGCGGTCTCGCTCTACTGCTGTGGACCGCGCTAGATCTGTCGTTTCCTAGGGCAATTAAGCGTTATGTGGAGGACAATAAGCAATAAAAGCATAACCCACTAGATCGAAAAAACTGCGGTCTGGCGTATTTACTGCTTTACCGAAGATTCAACCCCTGCCCACTCTTGTCGGTATGAAAGACTATAGGGTAGGGGTTGTTTTTTTATACCAAACATTCAGGAACGAATTGTTGTCACGCTCAATCGTCGCTGGCAACCCAGATCGGCGTAGCGGAATAAGCCCTGTTCTCTGGGATAAGCGAGTCGGCTCAAACGCAAGGCTACCGCAACCGAACAAGTTTCTCCGAATAATCGACTGAAATCCACGTTGGAAGTCCAATTGGGTCCTTTCATCACTAGACTGTTGAGGCCCGGTTGAGTTCGGCAGCAGAAGTTTTTATTCGAGATTGGTGACTGGCCCGGAGAATGAGCGAGGACTGCAGGTGGAGTGTCAATTCTGCTTAGTTGCTTGGACAATCCGCAGGTTAAATAGACTCAGCAACGCGAAGGCACCCGCAGCGAACAGACCAATCAGCGCGGGTCCGATTAACCCCATCTGCAGCGCGGCAAGCGTGTTTCCGGCCACCGTGCTGGCATAGGAGCCGGAAGCGAGCATGAGGAAGCTTTGATCGGCTGCTCCCTGCACTTTTTGGTTCAGACGCCCCGCTATCCATGTATAGAGGATGAAGATACTGAATGTCGTGACCAGCCAGCCCAGAAAGTTATGCAGCGGCACACCGAAATAAGCGCCTTCGACCTCCCAGACCCAGTGTCCCATCCTCACCATGATTGGATCTAAAACCAGGTCCCAGGCCGTCATGACCACCGCGGCCAACGCAGCCACGCGCAAGTTGCGCCATTGGTCTTCTGTTGATCCGTATCCCAGGATACCTTCAGCGATCACAAGCGATGGATAGCTGATCATGAACCACGCCAAGGGGATCAAGTAGGGAACCAAGCCTAGGAAGCGAGGTCCAAGCTGGTCCGTGTAGTGATAGGGACCGTAGATCCACCCTGTGGCGACCCCGACACTTTCGAAAAGTAGGCTCACTGTGTAGGTCAACGCAAACAGAATGAATGTATTTCGCCAACCGATGTAGGTCAATGCATGGGTGATGGCAAAAGCCGTAGCGATCAATGTGAGCCAGGGAACGCTGTGCCCGTGTACTGTCGGAAAGCCAAACAGCGGTCCGAGGCTGACGTATGCTGTAAATGCTGCGTAGAGAACAAGCAGGCTTATCGCCGCAATTCGAAGTGGGCGCATTCTCAGACCGCGCTTTCGATAACGTTTCGACCGTCTACCTACGTCCGCTCACCCAACCTGTTAGGGATGCTCCGCTTCGATCTCATCGAGCAGCGCCTCGTCCTGCCGTAGGCTGCGAAAGCGCACGATGATGTTGACGATGTAGAACCCCATGGTCCCGAGGATAACAGCATAACCGGCGATCATATAATTCAAGGTGTCAGCGGGGGCTTCCTGAAAAAACATGATTTCTACTCCTGTTGCCTTCCCTGTAAAGTTCCGGTACTCATTCGCCTGGATGGCTATTCGCGTGTGTTTCGGATTACCTCAGGTCGAGAGGGCGGTCAGCTTGCGTTCCTCTAACTTCTCCATCTGCTGCTGCAGCCGCAAGCGATGCCAAAGCAAGGTGCTATAGATCAGTGTGAATGTGAATAGGCTAAAGAAGAATGCCACCCGCATATCCGCGGTCATATCGAAGGCGCCCTGCGCCGTGGGGTCAGAGCTGCCAATGACAACAGGGTGGATCGTGCGAAAGATGCGTATCGAGAGGAAAGTCAGAGGCACGCTGATGAAGCCCACGATGCCATACACTGCACCAAAGCGGGCGCGCCGGTCGGGGTCTTCAATCCCCTGCCGCAACATCATGTAGGCGATGTAAATCAACTCCATGACCGTCGCGGTCACAAGGCGTGGATCCCAAGTCCACCAGGTATTCCAGATCGGCCGGGCCCAAATCGAGCCCGTCACAATATTAATGAAGGCGAACACAATGCCAATCTCGACTGACGCCATGGCGACCCGATCCCAACGCTGCTCGCCGCGAGCCAGATAAATCCCCCCGACGACAGCTGTGACGAGAAACGCAAGCGCTCCCACCCATCCTGCGGCGACGTGAAAATAAAACACACGTTGCACATCGCCCATGATCACTTCCTGAGGGGCCCAGAAGAGCACGAGGTATAAGGCGACGACGAACACTGCGCTGGTCAACCAACTCAACACTTTTAGAGCTTTAGGTGTACGTTCCACAACACTCCTCCGATGATGCAATTGCACCCTCCAACAACCTATGCACAAAATCCGTTCTTACAAGAATACATCCCCCACGCTGGCAGGATCCCTTATTCCTCGACGACGAAGTCAAAGACCATGAACGCAACGGCGATGAAGATCACGTCGTAGACGATCATTAAATTTACCCAAGACATGATCTCCTCAATCATAAAACCCTGTAGGAAACCATTGCTCGCCTTCACCGCCGCGAGCAGAAGCGGGATAAGCACCGGGAAAAGCAATATTGGCAGCAGCACATCACGCGTGCGCGCCTGAACAGCCATCGCTGCCAACAGCGTGCCAACCGCAGTATAGCCGATCGATCCAAGAAGGATTACGAAAATTAAGCCGGGTTGGAAGAGGTTTACATTATAAAGCACGCTGTACATCGGCAGGATGATTGCTTCAACAATGAGCATGAAAAACAAGTTGCCGATAGCTTTCCCAAAATAAATTGCGCTGCGGTCCACCGGCGCAAGCAGCAAGCCGTCCAGGCAGCCGCGGTCCTTCTCAATCGACATCGAGCGATTGAGCCCTAGCGTACCTGCAAAAGTAAAGGTGACCCAAAGAACGCCCGAGGTGACGGCCTCACGGGTGCGGATATCCAATTCGAGGGCGAAGTTGAAGATCAGGATCACCAAGGCGGCAAAAACCAACATCGCCCCAATCAGTTCGTGGCTGCGGAATTCGGCGGCGAGGTCCTTCCAGACGATGGCCGCAACCGAGCGCAGATACGCCCGCAGCGAACCATCCGCTCGGGACTCGGTTTTCTGCTCAGTAAAATCCGTCAATGAAGGCGTTTCAGACACGGGTCACCGACCGATAAAGTTCTGTGAGTTGTATGGGGTCGATTGCGTCCGTACTCTCGGAGGCGGTGATGACCCCTTTCGAGAGAATATCCACCCGATCGGCGAGATCAGCAGCCCGGATAATGTCGTGGGAGGTCATGACCACCGTTCGACCTCCGGAGGCGATCTCTCGCAGGACCCCATCCAGCATCGCCGCTGCCTCCTGGTCAAGGCCGGTATGCGGCTCATCGAAAAGCAGGATATCGGGCCGATGAAGGATTGCCCGGCCGATCGCCAGGCGCTGCTGCATCCCGCGCGAGAATTGACGAACCAGATCTCGCCGGCGAGGATAGAGACCGACGAGATGCAGCACCTCGTCTATCCGCTGGTCGAGATCACCAACGCCATACATCCAACCATAAAAGCGCAGGTTCTGCCCAGCGGAAAGATCACCGTACAGTAAAGGTTGATGGGATACAACACCCAGCCGCTGCCGGACAGCCGCGGCTTCTGCTGGTAATTGGTGACCAGCCATTATCACCTCGCCCATTTTGGGGCGGGAAAGGGTGGCAAGGATGCGCAGAAAAGTCGTCTTCCCGGCTCCGTTTGGGCCCAATAGAGCGACGAATTCCCCTTGTGCAACCTGAAAATTCAACCCGCGCAGAACGGGTTTCGTACCGAACGTCTTTACCAGGCGCCTGACCTTAATCATGCTCTGACTCAATGAGTACCTTTAAGGTACGCTTAAGCGCCTCGCGGCGTTCTCTGTAGGGCTTGCCGGTGACTTCTCCTGCCTCGTTCATATCATCTAGCGCGGCAATTGCGCGCATCAACGCTTCGCGATCGCGGGGTTCTTCGGGCGCAGTTTCAATATCGGATTTAACGATTGACTCATGTCCTTGCGACCACTTCCACCAAACAAAGAAGAGGCCGATTAAAGTTAGCCCCAATGCCGCGGCGCCGATGATCAGGTTGGTCGTTGAAGAGGAATCTACCCGAGCAGGGTGGCTGCCCGAAAGGCGCAATTCTAATATTTCACCCCGTTCAAGCGGGTCCATCCTATAACTTTCCATAAAGATCCCGCCCATATCGCGAGCGCCCACGTCGCTCAGCCCCTCACCACTCATCGAGGGAGGTCCCTGCGTCTTCAAGATGACGATCGCTTCAACAGGGTAGTCTACCGGCTGCTGATACTCCAGGCTGCGTTCATAGGGTAGCGTGAAACTAAAGAAGACCTCGACAGCTTCCCCGGGGATGAACGCTTCGTGCATCACAAAGCCATCTGCGTCTTCGGTGAAGCGCATCAACTCAGGGGAGTCGGCGAACTGCAGATTGCTGAAATCCTCCGGTAATGTAACCTGAATATCATTAAACCCATCTCGTCCAGCAATCGTCCTGTCGCCTGTATTCGTCATCAGCAGCAATTCGGAAACTTCAACTACACCTTCGATGGAATAATCGAAGATCAGATGCAATCGGTCTACAACGATTAGGCTGTCATCCGTCGTGGTTTCGAAAACCGTCAAGGGAAGTTCAAGTGAGAGGTTGTCCTCCAGCATATGTCCTGCCGTGTTGAAATAACGCACCCCTTGATACTCCGTTAACGCGCCGAAGATACGGCCGGGGACAATGTCTAAATCCTGGACTTCAAAATTACCGTCGGCATCGACCGGGATTTCCTTTTCGAATACCAGTTGATTCCCATCGAAGGCAATAAAGGTTACCTCCAGACCGTGCGGGAGAGACTCCCCCTCCGTTCCGTTTTCGATGGATCCGTAGATTGCCCCAGTGCTCATGTCAGAGGCGGGTTCTTCCACTGCTGTTTCCTCGCTAAACGCAAGTGTCCGCACATAAGCTGCTGCGGCAAAGCGATCGCTCTCGCCAAGCGCTCCCTCCAGCGCAGGCATTGAGTTTTTCCCCTGGGTAATCACTGTGTAAAAATCATCGAGCGATGTACTGATGAAAAGCGCCACATCACGCAGGTCCATGCCAGGTGCCAGGGCTTCCCCGCGCTCACCATGACAGTCGGCGCAGGTCTCTTGAAAAACAACCTCACCCTGCTCGAGTTGGTCCGACGAAACACTTAGCGATAGCGCATAGGAGACCACATCCCAGCGCTGAGCGTCGCTTAAATTCACAAAGGGAGGCATGAACCGTTCCATCCTGCCTTGTGTGACGGTGAGATACCAATCGGAAGGCAGCACGCCCGAGGCGAACGCCGGATCTCCCAACGGGGAAGGCTGGACATCCAGATTCGCGGACATCACACCATCCCCCAACCCGGCAAGGCCATGGCACGTCTCACAGTTCTCCAGATAAAGTTGCTCCCCCTGGCTCAGATCCGGTGGCCTCTCCGGGGCGGAGAGTTCTTCCTCCTGCGTCGCCTGTGGCTCAGGTGCGGGGCGCTGCTGCGTCGCTTGAGGTATTTGTTCAGCAGCCTGGCGAGTCGCCAGCTCCGGGGGCGGTGTGACATCCTCGGAGAGTGAACATCCTGTCAACACGAAAAGGATTATTAGGAATAGGAGGACTTTTCGCTTCACGCTTGCTCCTCCACTGCAGACAGCGTGTTACCGCAGCGAATGCAGAATAAATCATCCGCCTTAACTTCAGATCCACAGGACGGACAGAAACCACCGTTCCTATCTTCCTTCTCACTCCTGATCTGAGCTATGGCCGCTTCGATCTCGTCGTCTATTTCGTCCCCTTCAGGGGACACATCACCACCGGCTTTCAGGACATCGATCCGGCGTAAGATCCCCGCTCCTTCTTTCATCATGGCTTGCCGCTGATCCTGGTAATCCTCCTCCAGGATCTTCCCGGTATTGAAGTCCATTTCCAGCTCTTGCAGACCGTTCAGCACTCGATCGCGGCCGGCTTGAAGTTCAGATGACAGCCGTTCCGCCTCTGTTACATCCCGGCCACGATGCTGTATTAAGGGCATGGCGACAAACGCCACCGTCAGCAACGTCAACGCTAGCCCAGCGAGTATCGAGCCTATATCCATGTTCGCACCTTCTCCTCGTTCATCTCACCTCATCCCCTTACTCGCGCCTCGAAGCCACTTATTTCGTGATGGGAAATGTGTAATCCTCAAAGCGACTGTTATTAATGCTCGGCCATCACCGTTTCGATTTGATTAACGATCTCGTCAAGCGATAAATAGGGTCCAATCTTCACGGCAGCCAATCGACCATCTGGCCCGATGATGTAAGTCTCCGGCACACCGAGCGTGCGGAATGCCTGCGAGATTCGTGTCCCCAGATCGGGACCATTCGGGTAAGTAATCCTAAATTTCGCCAGGTATGCTAGGGCTTCAGTCTCCGTGTCCACGTAGTCCACACCCAGGAAAACCACACCCTGATCCTTGTACATCTGGTATGCCTGTTCCAATTCGATAGCCTCTTGCTCGCAAGGTTTGCACCAGGACGCCCAGAAATTGACCACGACAATCTGGCCGCGGAGATCGGCGAAGTTGATCTCATCTCCATCGAAAGTGCTCAGGGTCAAATCGGGCACACGATCTCCAACCCGGATAGAACCTCGTTGGGAACGCACTAAACCTATACCCAGAACGGTCAGAAGACCCAGCACGAACACCCACACGAGCACAACTCCCCATTTCGGCCGCGATGTTTTCCCGGGTGAATCATCGTTATTATCCATTGTTGAGTTTTCGATAATTTCCATAAGACAATTCCTCGCGCTTATTCGTCCCGCCGACGCAGCTCTTGCTCCAATTGGGCAATGTAGGGATCATCACTTTCTACACTTACACTCCTTGGTGCAGGTGGCTTAACCTTCCACGCCTGCACAGACCGGAAGAGGACATAGGCCCCGATCGCGAACAAGACTGGGGGCAGGATGTATACAAGCAAATTGAATCCTTCCGCTGGTGGCTCGGCCAACACCCGCGGCCCATACTGATCGACGAAGTAGTCTTTGATCTGATCATCGCTCCAGCCCAATACCAGCTTTTCGCGAATGGTGGCTCGCCATTGTTCACATGCTTGGGTCGGACATACATCTAGCGGTATGTTTTCACACACCGGGCAATAAAGCCCGCGGGCAATGACGTTAACATCATCATCAGTAGGACCGCCACCTTGAGCAAAAACGGGGGGGGCGAACGCCTGCGAGAACAGAATGAAACCCAGAGTTATTGCCATCGCAATTTGAAACTTACGCATTAATGAACCTCCCCTCACGCCCGTGTAACCCTTGATGCAGGCGACGTCTTACTCGCCCGCCTCCGATCGCGATCAGGCCAAACCGCCACGATGGTTCCGACGCTGAAGACTACACCCCCTATCCAGATTAAGTTAACCAGCGGGTTGTGATAAACCTTAAAGGTTGCATCGCTCCGCGAATCCGGATCCAACCCCACCAGGATCACATAGAAATCATCCGCCAGCGTGGAACGCACACCCGGTATGGTCACTGCCTGCTGTGAGTCGTAATAATAATCCTTACGCGGGTATAGTTCGTCCACAATTTTCCCGTCTTGATAAACAGAGACAACGGCTCGGGTGACGTTGCGGCCATCGTTAGTGTCAAATACCGAAAGGTCGTCATAGGTCATCACGTAGCGTCCGAGTGTAACTTGCTCACCCTTAGCAAGCGTCGCTTGAGTTTCAGTCTGGTATACCTCAATTCCGATGATGCCGAACGCCATCAGGACCACACCAAGATGGATGACGTAGCCTCCATAGCGTCGGTGATTCCTCCCCACCAGACGCCATAACGCCTGCGGCAAGTTTTCGCCGTGCCGCCGTCGGCGCGCCATCGCTCCTCGCCAGAATTCGTACAGTGTTACTAACGCAACCAATGCCGCCGACGTATACCCCAGGATAGCGATCGGATTTCGAATCTCGCCGAAATACAGGGTGATGGGAACAAGCAACGAAACGAGAGCGGGCTTCCAAAGTGCCCGCCCGATAGTCTTCCAGGTGCTGCTTGCATAGGCGGACAGCGGGGCGATAGCCATCAGGATGAGCAGCCCGAGCCCCAGCGGTCCATTTGCCCGCTCATAGAAGGGCGGACCAACTGTGATCTTCTGACCCGTAACCAATTCGGATATCAATGGAAAAATCACGCCCCAGAAGCTGACCACCAGGATGCCCATGAAGAGAAAGTTGTTCAGCAGGAAGAGCGCCTCACGTGAGAACATCGAGGTCAGATAATTTTCGCCCTTCAGCATCTCCCAACGGTTAATTAACAAGCTGAGTGAAACAATAAATGTTACCCCGATGAAAACGAAAAACATCGGACCGATTGCGGACTTGGCGAAAGCATGCACAGAGGAGAGTACGCCAGATCGGGAGAGAAATGTGCCGAAGAGCACCAGAGCGTAGGTTAGAATGATCAGCACCACATTCCAGTGCTTGAGCATGCCTTTCTTCTCCTGGACCATTACAGAGTGCAGGAAGGCCGTCCCCGCGAGCCATGGTAATAAGGCGGCGATTTCCACCGGATCCCAGCCCCAGTAGCCACCCCAACCGAGCACGTCATAAGCCCAACGCCCGCCCAGAATTAACCCTAGCGAGAGGAAGATCCAGGCAACCAGCGTCCAGCGGCGGGTGATGCGTATCCAGCGATCGTCGCTGCGACGAGTGATCAACGCGGCCATGGCGAAGGCGTAGGGGATCACGTAGGCGACAAAACCCAGATAAAGCGTCGGGGGGTGGATGATCATACCCGGATGGCGCAGAAGAGGATTCAAACCCCGACCGTCAAGCGGATTGAGTGGAACAGCGCCCGTAGGCTGCAGCATCGCCGCCACTTGCTGCCCGTCCGCAGATAGCCACAATCGAGCAAAAGGATTCTCAAAGAAGACCGTCAGGCTAACGAAGAAAGCTAGGGTGATCATCGTGACCACGATGAACCACGGAAGCATTTCACGATCACGATCCCACTTGCGTAAGCTGGCAGCGCTTGTAAACGCCGCCATGAGCCACGCCCAGAAGACCAGCGAACCCTCTTGGCCGCCCCACAAGGCAGTAACTTTTAAGTAAGTCGGCATGGAGTTGCTCGTCACCGAGGCTACATATTTAATCTCGTAGTGACCCGTAGCGAGCAGCCATATGATCGCCGCTGAGGCGACGGTTAATAACGGCCATGTCAACAGCATGGCGTAGCGGCCGCTCTCGACGAATTCCGGTTTACGCTTTTGCGCGCCATACGCCGCCGCACCGGCGCCATATAGCGAAGCCAAGAAGGTAATTACCAGTGCATAATAACCAATGTTCGCGACCACGTCTTGTCTCTCCTCTCAAGACATAAAATTAAATACATACTGCGACGCTCGCCATTAGAAGACAAGCGCCGCAGGGAATGTGTTTATCCACTTTCGGCTTGCAATGGGACATCACCTTCATAGCGGGTCGGGCATTTGAGAAGTAATTCGTAGGCGTGGAAGATGCCGTCCTCACCCATCCTTCCCGTCACAATCGCCTGGGCTTCGTGGCGGAGGAGATCCGGCATCACGCCGATGTATTCCACCTCTAGCCGTGAGCCCTGCGGGTCTTCCAACGCGATGTGCAGCGCTTTGGCCAGTCCGCCTGCTTCCTCAATCTCGTCCAGATCCGCGGGCACATTGGCTATAGTGAAACGAAGCGTTAGATTCTTGACATCGTACTGAATCGAGTCGCCATCTACGACGCCCGAGATCTTAATATCCCGATCTCCTACAGCATCGCCCTTGGCGAATAATTCGTCGATCGTCAAATAATATTGCGCGGCTGCCTGGGTCGAGGAGGCGATCAGATACACAATCGCCGCTACGATCAATAAACCGCCCAGGAGAAACTTCCTTTGGCCAGTACGTGATTTTGTCACTTCGCCCATACCTTTACCTCCAGATAATCGACCGCTTTTCCCTTTGCCTCGAGAGAGCGGCGGAATTGTATCACCAAACCATAGCCGGCTTTGCAGCATCGCCATGGAAAGGTAAGCGACGCGCCAAGAACAGAACCGCGAAGGGTCCAACCACATATCTTCCCATGAATTCATTAACGGTATATGAACCCCTGACTAAAAGAAGATGAGAGGCTGCTGATCATAAAGTTAATGGGGTATTAAGGACAATGGCGGTATTATATATCTCGTGACGCTCGACTTTGTGGCACAAATTCCTTCAGCGATTTATTACCGCTTGGATTCGCCCGTCTCCAAGATAGGCGAGGCCGGTGAATATACCGGGGCTATTAAGATTTATAGAACACCCGTTGAATGCTCAAGGAAGGTCTAAGTGATACAAAAAAACCAACGTGATAATCAAGAAGATCCGTTAACCTCAGACCTTTCATCGAACCTTTACCCTGGGCGATCCTTTTTTCATTGGGCTCCAAGTCTGCGCTTCACCGTGACCATGGCGATCCTCATACCTATCACCTTGGTTTTGGTCGCTTCGACAATCGCGGAATACAACCGCCATCGTCAGCGAAACCTGGCGAGTATGTCCCTGCTCGCCTCGCAGACTGGCCAGGTCATCGAGCAGGTGCTCTATCGTGAAATGCTGCGCTCTGATTTCGATGCAATCCAATCGATATTCGACGTCCTCGGTGAAGAGGAATCCATTCAAGCGCTATTACTGCTCGATACTAACGGCCGAGTCATCTTCTCGCCGGGCGATGAAACCACAGGGGTTATTTTCGATAACAAGGACCCATCTTGCCAGCCCTGCCACAGCCTGCCTCCTCAGGATCGACCAACAGGAGTCATCATTGATCTTCCACAAGGACAGAATTCCTTCCGGAGCATGCAACCCATCGAGAATCAACCCGAATGCGCCCAATGCCACGACCCAGATCAGCGCCTGCTAGGCTTGCTGCTGACCGATCTATCTATCGCTCCTATTCAGGACGCGCTCGCCAAGGACCTGCGCGATGCTCTGCTCTGGTGGGCGGGTACGGGTGTCGTTATGGTCTTGCTGGTTAACTTTGCAATCCATCAAACCGTGCTCAATCGCCTTCATAAAATATCGAGGGCAATAGCGAGGTTCGGAAAAGGTAAATCTTTTGAAACCCTTTCCGAGACTCCCCACGACGAAATCGGACATCTGAGTGCCGTGTACAACCGCATGGTCCGGCGCATTCGAGACCGAGATAATGAGAATGAGGTCCTGGCACAAAAGCTACAACAACGAATGAGCGAACGCGAGCATCTTCTCCGGCGGTTGATCAACAGTCAGGAGCAGGAGCGAACGCGCTTGGCGCGTGAGCTACATGATGACCTGGGTCAGCGATTAAGCAGTATAACCATCCAGCTCGAGCTAACACAACGTGCCCTATCGGAGGGCACGGATCAAGCAAAGTTAAGCATCGCCCAAACACAGAGCTTGATCGCCGAGACGACGGATTGCATGTATGACGTGATTATGGGGTTACGTCCCTCCATCCTGGACGACCTCGGTTTAGGACCTGCATTAAAGAACCTCGCCAAGCGGACGCTCGAACCTGCTGGCATCCATTATGATGTGACTATCGAAGGTTTAGAGGATGGTCTACAGCAGGAAAAAGAGACCGCCTTGTTTCGTATTTTCCAGGAGGCGCTCAATAATATCGTACGCCATTCTGAGGCCACCTTCGTAGAGATGCATATATACCTGGTCGATGATAGGGTAGAAGGGTTCATCCAAGATAATGGGGTAGGTTTGGATCCGGCATCACATCTTGCCATTGAGCATAATGGAACCGGATTTGGACTCCTTGGTATGCGTGAACGAGCCGAGTTGTGCGGAGGGGATCTCGTGATCAGCGCCGTTGATCCTCATGGCACAAGGCTTCATATTCGGATCCCATTTGTCGAGGGTCGAAATGTCTGAAACGATTAAAATTCTCGTCGCCGACGATCATACACTCATGCGATCAGGGTTGAAGATGCTTCTGGAGGACGAATCCGATTTCGAAGTAGTTGGCGAAGCGACAACTGGCGAGGAGGCCACGAGACTGTGCTCGCAATTGCAACCAGATGTAGTTCTCATGGATATCGGTATGCCCGAGATGAACGGTCTCGAGGCAACCCGTATAATTAAGGAGGAAAATCCCTCCATTCACATCCTGGTACTCACAATGCATCGGTCAGAGGAATATTTCTTCCAGATGCTTGAGGCTGGTGCTTCAGGTTATGTGCTCAAGGGTGCCGAAACTGGTGAGCTCATCCACGCCATTCGAGCTGTCGCCCAAGGGGATGTGTTCCTCTATCCATCGATGGCGCGCCGCCTGGTTCAGGAATATCTTGCGCGTTTGGAAGTCGCCCCCTCTTCTGAGACCTCTCTCACCCCACGCGAGCGTGAAATCCTACGGCTAATTGCCGGCGGTTACTCAGGCAAAGAGATTGCGGAGAAACTCGTTATCAGCCCAAGCACTGTGCATTCGCATAGTACCAACTTGATGGCCAAGCTCAATCTTAGTGCCCGTCACGAACTGGTTCGCTACGCTCGCGATCACGGCCTGCTCCGCTAGAGCAACCACTCTACCTAACCACATCCAATCCACTTCTCACCTCGAATGAAACGCCAGCCAACTTGGCGTTTTTTTTACGCATTTGGCGGCCACAATGATTACGGATTGTGAGAGAAAGCACTAGGATGTAAATCGTTGAGGATCTGTGATGAAGAACTGCTTAGTGTTTGTCATCTGGACCAACCCGCTTTTTCTTGAGTCAATCCGTGCTTTGCTGAACCATAGCAAAATCCAACTCGTTGGTGCGGGTTCGAATTTCTCGCAGGCACAAAAAGAAATTGTGGCGCTTCGACCCAATGTCGTCATCATCGAAAGCAGTTCGGATGGCAACCTGATCGACTGCGAGACGCTCCCGATTCTAAGATCAGGGTCGAGAGTAATCCAGATGAGCTTGGATGATAACGAACTCAACATCTTTCAACATCAGCACCGTACTCTTGCAGAGGCCGAAGATCTTCTAACCATGATCCTTGAAGAAGGAGACATGAAATAACCATGGATCAAGATCGGACCCGTACGGTTCGTACTCGCATCTTGTGGCTGTTTCTCATTATTGCGATTCTCCTCATTGTCATATTTGCCGTTCTTATAAGCCGGCAGATTGCTACAGCGGCGCCAGAGCAGCCGATCGCCTTCAAACACCAAGTACACGCCGAAGCTGAAGTCAGCTGCTTGTTCTGCCACCCCAATGCACTTCGATCTGATATCGCCGGTATTCCCTCCGTGGCTCGTTGTGTTGGCTGCCATCAAACCATCGCCTCGGATAGTCCCGATGTAAAACTCGTTCTTGATTATTGGGAGAGGAATGAACCCATCCCCTGGCGGGCCGTGAACAATATGCCCGACTTTGTTTTTTTCAGTCATCAACCCCACCTCGGTGCCGGTGTGAGTTGCGAGACCTGCCATGGCAACGTGGGTGAAATGGTGGTTGCCAAGCCAGTTATTAGCATGGACATGGGCTGGTGCCTCGACTGCCATTTAGACCAGCCGAAGGAAAATGTTGCCAGACTTAGCGATTGTTTAGCTTGTCATAAGTGAGATTGGAGCAAGATGGGAAAAGAGATATCGCGCCGAACCTTTTTGAAAGTCGCTGCTGGAGCTGCGGCCGCGAGTGGGTTAAGCCCCCAGGTCCGTCGCATCGCCCTTGAACCTTTTGTGCGCCCGCCAGAGGAAGAGCTGCCGGGCAGAGCAACATGGTTTGCCTCAACCTGTCGCCAATGCCCTGCCGGTTGTGGGATTATCGTGCGCGTGATCAACGGACGGGCGCGCAAGATTGAAGGGAATCCCAGCCATCCTTTAAACCGCGGTAAGTTGTGCGCGCGCGGTCAGGCCGGACTTCAGGTGCTTTATAACCCTGATCGACTCCACAACGCCGTTCGACAATCCGGAGGCCGCGGCTCTCGCATATTTTCACCGATTCCTTGGGACGAAGCCCTCAACGAACTCACCGCGGCGCTTCAATCTCTGCGAGATCCACAAGGCCTGGCCATCCTCGCCGGTCAACCTTCCGACCACCTTTACACAATTATGGCATCTTTTCTCGGGGGTATTGGCGCAGCGCCGGCAGTGATCTTCGATCTTCAAACTGCGCTTGATGGGCGCGCCGAATGTGCTTCCTTATCCTCGCGCTGGTTCGGTGAGCACCAACTGCCTATGTATGACCTCGCGCAGGCACAAGTGATCTTCTCTTTCGGCGCCAACCTGTTGGAAACCTGGATGTCGCCTGTTGCACAAAGCGTAGCCTACGGTCAAATGCGGCAAGGTAGCCTAAATGGGCGCGGCGTTTTCGTCCAGTTCGAACCGCGCTTATCAGCTACAGGTGCCTCGGCAGATGAGTGGATCCCTGTACCCCCGGGAACCGAGGGGATCATCGCCCTAGCTCTTGGGCGGATCATCGTCGAGGAGAATCTCGGCCGTGCTGGGAAACACAGTGATCATGCGCATCTATACCGCAACGTCAGCGTCGCCGACGCAGCCCAAGCTTGCGGTTTATCGGTTGAGGAACTTCGCAGGCTAGCCCACCTTTTCGCCGAAACCGATAGACCGCTGGCTATTCCCGGCGGTCAATTGACGGGTCACACAAACAGCACACAGGCGATGGACGCGGTGATGGCGCTGAACGTGATCATGCGCCGACTCGGTCGACATGGCGGTGTGTTCATGCCTCAGCCTGTCCCAGCCGAACGTTTCGCATCGCCAGCCCCTACATCAAACCTCACCGATATCCTGGACCTCGTCGAGAGGATGCGTTCGGGAGACGTAGAGATCTTATTAATTCACGGCGCCAACCCCATCTACGAACTACCAGCTTGGGTCGGCTTTAAAGAAGCGTTGGAAGAAGTTCCACATGTCATCTCTTTTAGTCCCTTCGTTGACGAGACCGCGGTGCAAGCCGATCTCATCCTCCCCGATCACACCTACCTTGAAGGGTGGGGATATCAGGTCGTGTCACCCGGCGCCGACCGGCCTGTCATCAGCGGGCAACAGCCCGTTACCCAACCGCTCCACGACACACGCGCGACCGCCGACATTCTGCTTTCGCTGGCCAGCCGCCTGGGCGGCACCGTAGCCCGTGCCCTCCCTTGGAATGATGAGGCCGGTTTCCTTGAAGAAAGCAGCGCTCAATTACACGACAACTCCATAAATACTTACGATGCGCGCTCTCCAGCAGGTTTTTGGAGCCTCTGGCGTCAACATGGCGGCTGGTGGTCCAAGCGAGCGATCAAACGCGAACCGGAGGCCGTCGGCATACCCAAAGGAGCTATGACCGTACCCGCAGCAACGTTCCAGGGCGACGAAGGCACTTACCCGTTCCACTTGCTGCCTTATTCATCCCTGACCCTCAGTGACGGGCGGGGCGCCAATCAGCCCTGGCTCCAGGAAACTCCCGACCCGATGACCACGGCTCGCTGGAATACGTGGATTGAGATAAATCCGGAGAGTGCGCGTTCACTTGACATTAGAGACAACGACATAGTTAGGGTTATTTCTACCTACGGAAACCTGCAGGCTGCTGTGGTTGTCTATCCCGGAATCCGGCCCGACACCATTGCCATCCCCACCGGGCAAGGTCACAGCGATTACGGCCGCTTCGCGGCAGCGCGGGGCACAAACGTGATGGATCTACTAACTCCATCACCCGCGGAGCAAGATAACAAATTTGCATTCTGCGCCACGCGTGTTCGTATCGAAAAGTTAGGTCAAATGAAACCTTTGGCAAGATTGGAGGATCTCGATGGCGAAGGCCGTGAGAGTATCCGCTAAAGAAAAACAAGAGGAAAACAGCCGGCGCTGGGGAATGGTAATCGACCTCGATCGATGCACCGGCTGCCAGGCCTGTGTCGTCGCCTGCCACGCCGAGAACAACGTTCCAGCGGTCGGAGAGCAGGAAGCGGCTCGCGGCCATTCCATGCACTGGATACGTATCGAACGCTATTGGGAAGGTGAATATCCCAATGTTAAAGCGCGGTTCATGCCTGTCCTATGTCAGCACTGTGGTGCAGCTCCTTGCGAACCGGTCTGCCCCGTCTTCGCCACGTACCACACACCTGAGGGGCTCAACGCTCAGGTCTATAACCGCTGTATTGGTACACGCTACTGTGGCGCCGCTTGCCCCTACAAAGTTCGTGCTTTCAACTGGTTTAGGCCGGATTTTCCAGAACCGCTTGACCAACAGCTCAATCCGGATGTCTCCGTTCGACAGCGGGGCATTATTGAAAAATGTTCTTTCTGTGTGCAGCGCATCCGCAGAGTAGAGTTAGACGCCAATGGATCTGGGCGCGAGGTTGAGGATGGCGAAGTGCTGCCTGCTTGTGTTCAAAGCTGCCCGCCATCAGCGTTGATCTTCGGGGATTTAAACGATCCGGAAAGCGAAGCCAGCCAGCTCGCCCGCAGCCGTCGAACGTTTCGTCTTCTTGACTTCCTGGGAACCGACCCCGCCGTCATCTACCTCAAAGGAGGCGAGACGAATGTCTGACCACGAACGCATGGCGGGGGATTCAAGCCTGCCCGAGAGACAGATCGAGTTGAGCGAAGAATACCGTGAAAGATTGCTGCTCGCTCAACGAACAGACGATGAGATCAATGCTGCCGTTCTGCGACCAATGATGGAAACAGGTCCCAAGTTCTGGATAACAGTCGCGATCTTAATGGCCATTATTCTCTGGGGGCTTTACGCTTGGGGATACATGATCTACTGGGGCATGGGCACAGCGGGCATCAACAACCCTGTGTACTGGGGTCTCTTCATCGCCACCTTCGTTTTTTGGGTGGGCATCAGCCATGCGGGGACAATGATCTCAGCAGTACTGCGCATCTTCAAGGCCGACTGGCGTCGACCGATCACGCGCGGAGCAGAGGCGATGACCGCCTTTGCCCTGTTGATGGCTGGTCTATATCCATTCATCCACCTGGGACGCGTCTGGAAATTCTACTGGATGCTGCCTTACCCCAATAACCGCTTTATGTGGCCAAATTTTCAGTCACCGCTCATGTGGGATATGGTGGCAATCTTCACCTACCTGATTGGCTCTTCGCTTTACCTATACCTGGCACTCATCCCTGATATGGCTATGGCCCGCGACCACAGTGTGGGCTGGCGATACAAGCTATACCGCACCTTAGCACTTGGCTGGCGCGGCACCGAGGGCGAGTGGCACAAGCTCCACCGCGCCTTGAATATATTTTCGGTCATCATCATCCCTGTCTTTCTATCCGTGCACTCCATCGTTGCGTGGGACTTCGCAATCACTCTACAACCGCGCTGGCACAGCAGCATCTTCGCCCCCTATTTCATCATGGGCGCGGTCTACTCTGGGCTCGCAGCCCTGGCAACCATCCTGGTCATCGTCCGCAAGTCGATGCGGCTGGAGGAATTCCTTCGCCGCGAGCATTTCGATGCTCTGGGAAAATTAGTAATGGTAGCCGGTCTGGGATGGATCTACTTTTGGTTTGCGGGTTTCATCGTCGAGTGGTACGGCAACAACCCTGTCATCCGCGAGTTGATACACGATGAGGTAGCCGGCAAGCTAGCGCCCTTATTCTGGCTGCAGATGACGGCGAACATACTACCGGTGATCTTCCTGGCCTTTCGCAAGATCCGCACCAATCTTAAATGGCTTCTCGGATTAACATTGCTGATCAATGTGGGCATGTACACAGAACGTGTGTTGATCGTAGTGGGCAACCTGCAACGCAATTATCTTCCTTTCGATTGGGGCACTTACAAACCCACCTGGGTCGAGATCAGCATAGTGGCTATGACCTTCGCCGGTTTCATCTTACTCTACACGGTCTTCTCGCGCATCGTACCCTACGTACCCGTATGGGAAATCAAAGAAGGACGTTTGCGCTACAGCCTACGCCGTATCGGCCGCCTTTGGGTGCCCACCGCCGCGGAGATCGATTAGGAGGCTCCGATGGAAGATGCCATGAATCTGATGGGGCTTTTCCGCGATGGTACCGAAACTGCGCAAGTTATCGATAGCTTGTATGAGCTAGGAATGGAGGATCACCAGGTCACGGTAATGACCGGTGTGCCTTACCCAGAGCGATCTTTGGGGCGACATGTGGAATGGCTCCGACTTCCATACATCGTGCTTGCTGGTGCGCTAGTCGGTTTTTTCCTGGGATTCTTCCTGGCGGTAGTTACGCCCCATCTTTACCGCCTGGACATAGGCGGCCATCCCACAGTTGGCTTTCCTCCTGCTGCTGTGATCATCTTCGTTTTCACCATGATGGCCACTATCGTTTCGACTTTTCTGGGCGTGGTCTGGGAAATGAACTTCCCGGAGTTTGGCCCCAAGCACTACGACAAACGAGTAACCGATGGCTATTTAGCCGTCCTGGTTGAGCATGACCTCTCAGAGGAGAGCCAAGTGCGCAAGATATTCGAGCAGCATGGCTGTGACTCCATCCATAGATCAGAGAGGCAACCACTGTGAACATGCGGACACGACGCGGCCTGATCATCATCGCACTTCTTCTCTCACCATTCATTATCGGTTTACTCCTGACTTATCAATGGATTCGCATCCCCTTCGAGACCGACATGGCGCAGAACATGGCCGTTGATTACCAAGA
>DAOUDJ010000283.1:0-15054 GCA_034430795.1 Anaerolineales bacterium
ATGGACGCCAACCCATACACAACCGCCCGCATCATCTCCGACTGAATCGCTCTCACCCGCGCTGGAGACCTCACAGCCGCTTGGCCTCGACTCTCTTGTCCCCGTGGAAATTGTGACCGCAGTGCCACGAAGCGGGGACTATGCCGGCTGGCAGCAGGTAGATACGAATCTCGCCACCTTCTGGCTCCCCGGGAGCTTTGAAATCATCGATCTGGGAGATGGATTCGGAGAGCTATTTAGCGCCTTTTTCGAGGGTGTCGCCGAGGGCTTGGGTGAATTAGCTGAAGAGTTAAGCGCTGAACCTGGGTGATGATGGCACGACCCCCGAACCACTCCATCTGGATGATCTCGACGGCGCCTTCGAATTCGATTTCCTCATTGCCATCGATGAAGACCTCTTTACAAGCGCATTCTTAATCAGCCAACCGCTCGAACCAGGAACCGACTTAGATCATCACCTCCACAATGCTATGAATGGAATCGAGGGCGACTTTACTCTGCTCTCAGTCCAAGCGATTGAGGGGGCTACGTATGAAATGGGACGAGCAATACTTGAGCTGCAGGATCCAGAGACACAAATGATGGGCAAGATGCTGATGTACGTCATCCTCGGAACGGACAACGTCTGGACGCTTAGCTATCAGACCGCGTCTGAGAAGTTCGATCTACTTCTGCCGACCTTCGAGAAGAGCGCGGGTAGTTTCGAGATCAAGCCTTAAGACTAGCATTCATCTCTTTCATCACGGCCAGCAGAAATTAACCTGCACCTATGTCGTGTGCTGTGTCTCCCGGCGTAAGATCTGACATCTCTCATAAACACAGCTTGAACTCCTCCCAGCGCTGAAGTTTGGTGTTCCCCGCGATGGGACTTTTGTATTCTATCCCCGCCAGTTGAAAAATAGCACGGTTATAACTTCAGGTTCCTTTGGGATCTCCTCCCTGTATGTAAAAAAATCTACATTCATTTACACTGCGGTATTTCTGCCTGTCATTCTCAGTGCAGAAAAGAAATTGGTAGCCGTTATCACGCTTATCTTCGTTCCTTTATAGAATACAAGCAGATAAAGATCAAAGTATACGGGTGCATCAGATCACCTGTATGTTTTTCTTCCTGATGGGTGATATCATGAGGCCAAAGGGCCAGAATGTCTCCAGCAGATTGATCGTTTCCAGAAGTCGAGAGAGGAGCGCTCGATGAAAATCAGGCATGGATTAATCCCATTACTAGTATTCTTGCTTCTCACATCAGCCTGCGGGCCGGCCGAAACCACACTTCCACCAGACACGCCCTCCCCGACAGAGCAAGACATCTCGATTACAGAGAGCGTTCAAACCGGCACGCCTTCCCCCACACCCCCCGAGCCCGTACGTGACTCACCAACAGTGCCAGCTCCGGAAAACGTGACTCCTATCCCGCCCCTCACAGTTGGTAAACCGGTAACGATCACTTTCATCCACATGATCACGGAGCTTGGTGGATGGGCAATCGGCGGCGATCGAGATCCAGGCGATCATGTCTTACGCACATTGGACGGCGGCGAAACCTGGGCGGACGTCACTCCACCTGAACCCAGCGAGTCCACAGTCCCCGCGCGCAAAGCTGCCGTGGGATCGTTCCTTAACCTCGACAACGCCTGGGTTTTGTTTTATCCGGCAGAGTTTTACGGCGGCGAAGCCACCGTGAGTATTTGGTGGACCGAGGATGGGGGCACAAGCTGGACACGGGGCCAGCTCGATAAAAGACTGGAGATCAACGAATCACCTCCCAGCGTGCTCTTTGTCGACACTCAAACCGGTTGGGTTTTCGTTGAGAGCGTCGTAGGATTGGGCCACCATTTATTCTACTTATTGCGCTCGGAGACCGGCGGCAGTCACTGGGAAGTCCTGGCTGAACCTCCGGATAGCGTGACGTCGTGCCACCACACAGGAATCGCCTTCCTCGATGAGCAGCAAGGCTGGATGACCAGCCAATGCCCATTCGAACTTGCTGGGGGCGTCTTCCTCGAGATGACGAATAACGGAGGAGAAACCTGGGAACGACTCACCCTCCCTCCTCCAACAAGCGACCCCAATCTTTTTGAGCAATCCAGTCTATGCAGAACGCGCTCCCCTAATCTCCTCGCTCAAGGTAGGGGGACATTGATCGTGACTTGCCACTTAACCAGTGGAGACACTTTGGACTACGCATACTCAACGGGAGATAACGGCTCTACATGGCAGACAAACGCTTTCCCTGGTGGTGAGCTTTCGATGCAGCCGGATGGTTCCGGTTGGGCTTTTGGGATGGGGATTTATAGAACGATAGATTATGGTTTGACATGGGAGCGAGTGAAGATCGTGAGTTGGGAAGGTCAATTCAGCTTCATTAATTATAATCGTGGCTGGGCTGTCGCACGCGCTGGTGAAGAGATTGCGCTTGTGCAAACCGTCGACGGTGGTAAGACCTGGCAAGAGATTGAGCCGTTAGTAGCCCCCTCAGCGAGCACATTCCAGGCAGAAGCATGTATGCTTTCGTCTTCAAGTGCCGTAACCGCTTATACCCGACCGAGTCTGCAAGCAGAGCCCTTCAGCGATCTACCGGTTGGAGAGTCACTCTATGCAACCGCGCGCACCGCGGATGGGTGGATTGGTTTCGACCCGGGGTACCCTCAAGCGGCGAACATCGGTGTCTTCCATCATCGCTGGGTTCAAGAGGGATCAGCCATCGATCTCGAAGGAGATTGTGATTCTCTTCCCATCGTCGTCGGTCCTCCACCGGGCATATGCTTCAACATGTTTATGACCAACGCGCCGCTCCTTGCAGATCCACTGCCCGGCGCCGATGTGCTCACCTTAATCTCGTCGGCGGACTACGCAATGGTCGTTGGAAAGTCGGTGGATGGCTGGCTGCGAATTGACCTGAGCGTAGGGAATACTGGACAGAATATCGAAGGTTGGGTGGAGGGGGTGAATGCCAATTTCAACGGTCCTTGCGCCGACCTCCCATCCATAGGATCCTAAGATTTCTCAGCATGAAAAAAAGAGAATCTTGAATAACTTAGATCATGTGGATTCTTGATAGAACCTGAAGGTGATTGCTTAATCACTATAGAAGACCGTACCATATAGAAAATCATCGTAAGAGGTGCACTATGGCGAAATCCGTGCTCTTATTTCTCCTTCTATTATTTGTCGCTGTATGGCTTATTGCCCGGCCAGCTATATTTGTCATCCCACCCATGTACGATTATCCGGCAGGCGCGACGCTGGTCTATTTCGATCGGACGAGCGGGACTCCCTTCTTCACATCAACCGATTCCTATTGCCTGTACTCGACAGGTGATGTGACCGCACGATGTCGTAACGCAGCGCTCAATTCGATCGACCCCTTGCTCGAGAACCTTCTCACAACTTTACCGTATTCAGAATGGGCATATCTGCGAAGCACAAATGGGGTGATTTACAACCCATAGCCGGATGATACGGAAACACCATTGAATCTCGCATTGTTCCCCAACATATGTACCTTCTGGTTGAACTTGGTCGGCGAACGAGTCGGCTTTCGCCCACAGGCAATACATGGGTAATCGCAAAAACTCCCCTGTGTCGAAGCTGATCCTGAAAATTTTCATAATCACAATTTTCAGCCTTATCGCCTTAACTCAATTGTCTGGGATGCTCGTTGCTGTACGCGGCGGGGTCGCTGGATCGTTCGGAATCCGCGCAATGACTCACGATTGCATTGGGTTACGAATCGGTGCGGAGAAGGCGATTGAATTGCTCCCAGAAGGGAATTTCCAGTTTCATTTTCTTCTATTCCATTTTCACTACTCCGTATCATCTGAATTCGCTGATTCAGACCGGGTGTTTTGCGTCGGGCAAGATATCTGGTTCGGCGAATAGCTGGCGTTGCGGGAGTACAATCTCGCCCTGCCAGGTAGCGGAACGGTGGTGTACCCCTTTTCTTGCAGAAGAGCCCAAGTCGATATGCCATTGATGTGAATCCTTCGGCATCTCGCGCACCCGGCTCTCGTTTGAACACCGTAGAAGGGCTCACTTGAGATGACATCACAGAACAGGTTCCTTTTCCTGTCCTGTTTACATTAAGCCCATAATCACAAAAAAGAGCCGATCACGTGATCGGCTCTTTAGCACAGCTCGTGAATGTTCCCCGCCGCAAGCGACGGGGCTTCTACCGGTCAAGCCGGACGCTCTGCATCCCCAGAGCGAGTATGTTAAACGGTCACGGAGGTTATATCCGACGTTGGAGATTTTATGCAAACAACGATTCCTGTTTACAACCTCATATCTTCAGTTGTTAAGGTGCTGCATGAAGTATACGACGGGGGCAATTCATCCCCACCCCAAGGGATGGGGTTTTCTTGCCAGGAGATTCATAAATACGCAGCCTGCACCACGCAATCCGCGCAGAACTCCTTCGGGCTGACATCGAGGATATTTCTACACTCTTAAGTACGGAGCCCGGAGGTTCAGTTCCGGGCTGAGTAGGGCAGCATGATCTGTTGGGTAACCCACATTATTTGGAGGAGAGTTTAGAAAAGTACGGAAGCTAGCTCGTCCCGATACTGTCGCGTTAAAGTGTCTTGATCACCGATGATCGCGAACAGCGCCAGCAGCACTTTCTTAGGTAAGCCATCGCGGTAATCCTTTTGCTCACGCAAGATGTCGAGCATTCCATCCATAGCTGCCGGCAGATTGCCGAGGCCGATTAAGCGTGCAGCCTGGTATAACTCAGCCGCGAGCGGGTCGTCCAGATCTTTCGGTCCATTCTCTTCAACCTCAGCAAGAAGGGCAGCCAGTGGTTTGTGCCGCTCTGCTGTCACCCATTCATTGCCCGGGGGAAAAACATCAAGTATTCGCAGAGCTTCTTCGCCTTTTCCCTGCATGAGCAAGCTCTCCAGCAAGCCCAGTGCAGCCGGCGCATTGGTCTCATCCATTTCAGAAATCTCTCGGAAACCAGACTCAGCTTGCTCCCAGTGGTGAGTCACGAGTAAGCTGCGTGCGTTTTTAACCGCAACTTCCGCTTCTGCTGGCACCAAGTTGCCGATGAAACTCCGCACAACCGGTTCCGGCTGCGCACCCACAAACTCGGTTTCGACCTGACCTTGCTTGAACGCCTTGACCGCAGGGATACCCTGGACGCCATAACGCACAGAGAGACCTGGATTTTCATCCACATTAACCTTCGCCAGGAGGAATCTTCCTCCTGCTTCAATCGCCAACCTCTCGAGTAAAGGTCCCAGAATCCGACAAGGACCGCACCATGGCGCCCAAAAATCTACAACGACGGGAATATCGTGAGATCGAAGGATCACTTCGCTCTCAAAAGCCGCTTCATCAACATCCAGAATGTACTCGCTAAAACTCAAAATGTGCTTCCCTTTCGATTCACAGAAATTCTACTACACTCTTGTTAGCGTTTTATTAGCGCCTCTATTTCTTTCGCGCTTCACTTCGCTAACCATAACCTACGATCTGGCTGCTATTCTTCGTCGGGGTCGAGTCTTGCTTCAGGCTGTTCAATACGCAAGACATCACCATGCACGTTTATCACAACCCGGAAACCCATCATCCCCAGATACGTACGCATGTCCTCAGGTAAACCACTCTGGAGCAGAGCATAAAATTGGGCATCCATGTTTTGAAGTGAGGTTTCGATCGCAGCCTTCGTGAAAATGTCCTCCTGACCAATCATCTTCATCGTTCCCTCACTGATTAAATCCTCGTGCCCCTTTACCATCTCCTGCAGATGATCGAGAACCTGCCGATCGACATGCTCGCTTTCAACATGACGCAGGAAGCCGTCGTCATCAACGACATAAAAGGACTCTCCCCCGACAAGAGCGACGTCTACCGCCTGGTCATATTCATCCACAACCAGACCTTCAAATAATGAATGTTGTGCCATCATCAATAATTATCCCTGGCAGCTAAGTGATCAACGATAATCGGAATTTGTGTTGCCGCTTAGCTCGATGCTGCTCCTGATCTCTTTGAGAGATCGATCATGAATAATCTTACCAAATCCATTAGATATTAGGGAAGCGATTTCCAGATGTCGATGGATCAGCAAACCCATGGACTCTTCCACCTTGAATGTAGATGTCCGAGATTCAGATTGGACTGCGCAATGGTTAGCAAAGAACCGTTTAGGGGTGAACGTATACCAGTGTTCCGATCGAGGCGAAATTAAAAAGCCATTCCGCATCCGGAGTCCACATGTTTATGCAGCCATGGCTCATCGGGACACCGAAGTTGCTGTGCCAATACGTCCCATGAAGTGCATAACCCTTGTAGAAATACATCGTATAAGGAACGCCGGGCAGGTAATACCCGGGACCCGCCATGGCGGTGGAGTAGAGCTTTGTGTACACGCGGAACTGGCCTGTTACTGTCGGATGAACTGCAGTCCCGGTTGAAACGATGAAGCTCCTTACAAGATTATCGCCGTCGAAAGCGGTCACCCTCTGCTCGCTCAGATCCACATCGATCCACCGGCCTTCATTCGCCAATTGATCGAGAGGGACGTTGAAAATTGAGAGGTATGAGAGGCTGTAGGTCGGTGTTACCGTTGGTGTGGGCGTTGCGGTTGGTGTCGCAGTTGCAGTCGGGGTTGCCGTAGGCGTATTCGTGGGCGTTGGTGTCATCGTCGCTTTCGCCAACGGCTGCTGGTAGATTTGCGGCTGCAGAGCGGAGGCGGGTGCGCCTCCCAACCAGATCCCTACTCCCAGGGCTAATGCCACCGAGGATATGAAGACGCGTCTGGGTAAGATCCGCCGTTGCGCTAGAACCTCAAGAGGTGTAATTTTCGGAAGGAGATCCTCCGGGATCCGCGCCTCCCGCAGCGCAGCTTTTCGTTCGCCTGAGGGCAGACGCCGAACTAGCCAGCGAATCGCTTTTTTCGCTGGTTTACTTTTTGGGTTTATTTCCAATGCGCGCGCCGCGTATGCTAACCCTGCGCGTGGCTCCGAAACTGCGGCTAAAGTAAGCCAGCCTTTTTCAGAATGCGGATCGCGCTTGACCGCCAGGCGCGCATATCTCCTTGCCTCGGAGATGTTACCCCGGCGGAGTGATGCATGTGCTTGAGCCGATGGATCCGCACCTGGATCATGCCAACCTATATCTGCCGAACTCATGGCGTTGTCTCCCACGGGAGGCTGGCTGGCTCATTGTTCACATAGCATAGTATGCCGTCCGCGATCCCGCGTGCCGCTTTCTCTGGTTGAGAAGTGAGGAAATCCCGATCGAGATAGAGAAACCCAGCCTCTATGATCACTGCAGGCGTCTGGCTGTGGATCTCTCGGAAGGTGTGGTATTCCGTCATATCGCGCGTGATGCTGCCTGCGTGAAAATTTAGATCGGTTGCCCGATGGTACCGATCGACAATGCAATCGACCAGCCGTTGGGATTTATCTGGAACGACGGTGTCCAGCGCACTGACAACTTTATATCCAGTTGCATATTCGTTAATTGGGACGCAAGAATCAGCGTGGATGGAAACTAACGCCACCGCCCGATATTCAAAGAGCCGCGAGTCAAACTCTTCCAGGATATCTACTTGCAGCCCTGCCGCCTCGAGTGCCCGGGCGGCAAGATTTCCCACGGTGGTGTTAACGTCCAACTCCGTCAGGCCATCCTCACATACTGACCCGGGATCATCGCTTCCTGTATTCGGGTTAATCCCTGAATGCCCTATGACCAACCCGATTCGTAGTTCGGTCTGCTCCGGGGCAGAGGGTACGAAAACTGAAGGGCCGTTCTCCTGGGATCCGCCTTCCAGGGCAGCCGCGAATCGATTCGCCAGCTCCCCGGGGTTCAGACTGGCGGGTGTCCACGCTGTGAAAAGCGTTGCCAGAATCCCGGCGGTAATAAACGCCACCGAAAGATGGCGAAGAATTTGACGTGTTATCGGCTGCTCGTTGGCATCCGTACTGCGGAAGCGGATAGGGCTGCGCATGCCTCGGTTCTCTCAAATGGGTGGCTTGTCATTATATCAGCGGAAGTTATATCAATACTACGTGACTCAAGTACCCAGACGCATGATTGATACGTTGGCCCTAAAACCTCAGATTCATTAACTTAACATAAAACAACGCGAGGCTTATTTAAGGCTGCCTTTTTGCCAAAGACTTCCCTCTTCCACGTGAACGGCGTCCGAATTGACCAATTACCCGATCACGCATGATCCATGCCACAACCTAATCGGCGAGTTCAAGGGTAGAATGGGAGAGGCTCTCGATCCGAACCCGGGGTCCTTTATAAGGCAAATGATGAAGAACACATCCACCGAACGAAACGAACTTACCCATTCAGAGTTTCAGCGCTATTCACGACAACTTCTACTGCCCGAGGTTGGATTGCAGGGTCAGGAGAGGCTTAAAGCATCTTCGATCCTCATCGTAGGTGCCGGCGGTTTGGGTTCGCCTGCCGCCATATATCTTGCTGCAGCGGGTGTAGGTAGAATCGGGCTCGTCGATCATGACATTGTCGAATTCAATAACCTGCAGCGCCAGATTATCCACGGCACGTCTCGGGTCGGTGAGCGGAAGGTTCTCTCCGCCCGGGACCGCTTGCTCGACATCAACCCGGAAGTCGATGTCGTCGTGTATGACGAGCCATTCACGTCAGAGAACGCTGAGCAGATTTTCAAATCCTATGATTTGCTGATCGACGCCTCAGACAATTTCCCCACTCGCTATCTGATTAATGATCTCTGCGTCCTGACCGGGAAACCCAATGTTTCCGGTTCTGTCTTGCGTTTTGACGGGCAAGTCAGCGTATTCTGGGGGGAGAAAGGTCCATGCTACCGCTGTCTTTTTCCCGATCCCCCGCCGCCGGATCTAATCCCATCTTGCGCCGAGGGTGGTGTGCTCGGCCTGCTGCCGGGAACGATCGGGACTCTGCAGGCGACGGAGGCTATCAAGCTGTTGCTCGGGATCGGGACGCCTCTCATCGGAACGCTGCTCATCTATGATGCCCTGGACATGCGCTTTGAGAAGGTCAAACTGAAGAAGAACCCTGCATGCAAGGTATGTTCGGAGAAACCCTCCATTACACAACTGATTGACTATGAGGCTTTCTGCGGCGTTCCCGGGCAAGACAATGACGGGAGTAACGGTGAACTCGATTGGGAAATCGAACCTTCTGAGCTTTCTGAGCGGCTGTCAGCTGGTGAGCCCATCCATTTGATCGACGTGCGCGAACCACATGAGCTGCAGATCTCCGCCCTCCCCGACGCCGACTCCATTCCCCTTGGCTCAATGACGACCCGTTTGGCAGAGCTGGATGATACTGAAGAGATCGTCCTTATATGTAGAACGGGGATACGCTCTACGCGAGCGCTGCACATCTTAACCGGCGCAGGTTTCCAGAAAATTATGAATTTAAAGGGTGGAATCAACGCGTGGGCCAGGCAAGTAGATCCAACCCTTCCGATTTATTGACCAATGCTTCCAAGGATTTAAAGAGCTGCGTTCTTCTCCGAACACTGCGGAAGGTGACACAATCGCATTCACCGTCAGTTGCCGAGGCGTATGCTCACCAGATCCAATCCAGCACACGCGACAAGGGCGTTTCTCAGCCCGCATGCAACGACTTTGTGCGGGGACCTATCAACGCAACCGCCCTTTCCCTTCGATTTGTAATGCACAATGATCCAACTCATGGTTTAATCCCCTCATCATGGTCGGGAAAACCTGAATGGCAAATAAAAGGTTTTATGTGCAATTCCCCATCCAAACCGCAATAAAGAATAGGCCAAGTCCTTGGCTCCTCGTTCCCATGTTTTTCGCTGCCCTCACCCTCGGGTCATGCGCTGCTTTTCCAGGAATGATTCAGAATCCCGATCCACAACAAACCCTGAGCCCTTCAACCCCTACCCATATTCCTCCCAGCCCCACACCTGCTCCTGAAATCGGACTCATATCTCTTAATCTTATCCCAGGGCAGAACCCGGATTCTTGGCAAGTGATTGGACGGTTGATCAACAAAGCTGACTTCCCCCTTGGCGGAATTTCAGTCACCGTTACTTTGCTCGGGGAAGATGGGGGTGGATTGGGTAAAGAGACAGCCCAAACGATCCCCGCCAGCCTTTTACCAGACGAGGAGGCGCTATTCGTAATCGATTTCAAGGGGATCTTAGCCGTGGCTAACACGGCCGCAGAGATCTATGCCGAGCAGATCCCACGCATTCAACGTGTCCGTGGAAAAGTTCAAGACGCTGCCTGGAAGAAAAACCCTGAGGGCGATACGGTGATCCTCGGGCAGATCACGAACCCCGGCTTCTCCCGGGCGAAGTTGCTTGACCTCATTGTTCTCATGCTTGATGAGGACCAAGAACCCATGGGTTACGCTAATCTAGTGACTTCTGCCACACACATATCTCCGCGCGAATCGTCACCTTTTATCGCTTTAGCCAATGGGGCCTTTGAGCCTGATGACCTTGTCTTCTTCTTGGACATAGTCGTCGACACATCACCGCCAGGGCCGGACCTTCAATTTCTAGAGCTGCCAGCGCTCCAATTCACAGACCAGGGTGTGCCGTTCTTCGTAGGCACCATCCATAACCCCTCCTCCGATTGGGTTTGGGTTTCTGGCCTGCTCATATTAGAGAGCGAGGATGAATTGGTCGGGATAGCACCAATCAGCCCCCCGCTCCCCTTACCACCCGGCGGGATCCTCCCATTCAGCATCCAGGATATTTTGGGGATCTCTCCGGAAATTATCACATCCGAGGAGGCGATGCGGACGCTGAGTGTCCACTCATCGATAGAAGGGGTTGCCACCTTGCCTGCGGATGAAACGGTTTCGCAGCTAGAGTTGACCATTTCGCAATATGAGGTCCTCGGCTCATTGGTATTCTTGCGCGGCGTGATAACCAACCCGGACGATACACTCATGCGAGTACCTTCCATCTATGCGACAGTGCGAAACAATGAGGGACTTATACTTTCGGCTGGCTGGGAAACCCCGATCAAACTGCTTGAAGCCGGAGAGGCGAGCGAGTTCGAACTGTCACTTTTATTGCCGCGCGGAGTGGAGCCAGCGATGCTCGAGTTTGATGTGATCGCCTTCGGGTTGGATGCGGATGGCAGCCAGTAGGGATTGTATAAGTTTACCGACACTCGTTCCCGAGCATGAACCACGGACGGTGCCTAAGCGGCTCGCTTACGGTCACCTCCCAAAGACTCTATGTGACAACCGATCGTCCTATACTCTTTGGATACTCAGTTTACCGCGGCGTGGATTTGGCGGGTTACCTTTCGCAGGTTACAATTGGGGCAGTATTTCCACAGGATCGAGCGCAGAAGGCAATGAAGAATCAGGCAAGAATACTCATTGTGGATGATGAACCCGATACCGTCGGGCTCATCGAATTAACCCTGCGTCCTGCCGGATATAAGCTATCACTCGCTTACAGCGGAGAAGATGCGCTCAATAAGCTTCGCAATGAGACCTTTGACCTTCTTCTCCTGGACGTAATGATGCCCGAAATCACGGGCTTCGATGTTATCCGTTTACTCTCGGAAGAGAATAAGACCATTCCCCCGATCATATTTCTATCGGCCAAAGGGCAGCAAAAAGACATCGACGAAGGAAACGCGCTCGGCGCTGCAGGATATCTTATCAAACCTGCCACCCGCGGTCAGCTCCTCGACGCGATCGGTGCCGCCCTATACGAAGCAAAGAGATAAAGTGCAATCCGTTGAGTACACTCTCAATCTTTTCGAAGCGATGCTGGATGAGATTAAAGAATTTCTCCTCGCCGCGGATATTTTTTGGCCGCTAGCCAAACGGTCCAAACCTGATTTGCCCCCCTTCCCCCGCCTCAGCATTGGGGGATTATTAATGACTCGGGACAAATCCATGGCACAAGAAGCTGAGATGAGCCCCGACCAGAAAGTACGGCATGCTAAACTGCAGCGCCACTGGGATTTGACTCTCCATAAATGGCGTAGCGCACTCGGGCATAAATCAGAACGAGAAATGGGGATGCGATTGAATCTGTGGAGAGCGTATCTCACCGACCTGGAAGAAGGAAGTGCTTCACATTTTGATTACCATCACGAGGCACGAAACCGAGTCCAATTTTCACGTCTTCAAACTATCGTGACCGGGAGCAGCAAGACGCTCAAGATGGTGAAAACGATTCGCTCTCTGGATGCTCGGCTGCTCAACCTAACCAAATCCAGCGAATTCATCTGGGATGATCGCTTGCGTGAGACCTACCCGGAAGAGAATTTCGGGGTTCTCTACCGTCAACCGCAAAAGGGCGGAAAATAAATAGCGCTATGTGATTAAACTCAAAGGCGCCGGATTTACCGGCGCCTGTTTTTTTCATAGCAATGATTAGTTGAACGCGATCGTGATTAGCAGACCCCACATGGGAATCTTTACTTCGCGTAATCGACTGCGCGTGTCTCCCGGATCACCGTTACTTTAATCTGCCCGGGGTACTGCATCCCTTCTTCAATCTTCTTGGCGACGGTACGCGCTAGGCGCGTCGACTCAAGATCATCGATATCCTCGGGGCGGACGATCACACGGATCTCTCGCCCAGCTTGAAGCGCATAACTCTGTGCAACGCCTTTGAATGAATTTGCAATCTCCTCCAATGACTTGATGCGCTTAACGTACTGCTCAAGACTCTCGCGCCTGGCTCCAGGCCGTGCGCCGCTGATCGCATCCGCCGCCTCGACAATGACCGCCTCTACAGATTCTTGATCTATATCACGGTGATGGGCCTCGATGGCATTAACGACGAGTGGATTGACACCATAGCGGCGGCAGAATTCCGCTCCTATTGATGCATGAGTCCCCTCCACCTCGTGGTCCATCGCCTTACCGATGTCGTGAAGCAGCCCTCCAGCCTTGGCGATTTCTACATCTGCGCCCAGCTCCGCGGCGATCACTGCTGCGAGCTGTGATGACTCTATCGCGTGAGCGAGTTGATTCTGACCGTAGGAAGTGCGGAACTTCAAGCGGCCGAGCTTCTTTATAATCTCCGGATGAAGTCCGGGAACACCGGCTTCGAAAGAGGCGGTCTCGCCCTCCTCTACGATGAGACGGTCAACTTCCTTTCTTTGTTCGCTCACGATCTTTTCAATCTGGGCAGGATGGATGCGCCCATCCAATACGAGTGCCTGCATAGAGCGCCGGGCGACCTCCCGCCGGACAGAGTCAAAACACGAGATCGTGACTGACTCAGGTGTATCATCGACGACCACATCCACACCAGCGGTTTGCTCGAACGCCCGGATATTCCGTCCGTTCCGACCGATGATACGGCCTTTCATATCGTCCGAAGGCAATGAGACCCTAGATACTGTAACCTCGGAAACATGGTCCGAAGCCACCCTCTGTATTGCATCGGCGATCAATTGGCGGGCGCGTTTATCCCCCTCCGCTTGTGCCTCTTCTTCGATCTGACGAATAATCCGGACCATATCCGCCCGGGATTCCCGTTCGATTTCCTCGAGAAGCTGGGCTTTCGCTTCATTCCGGGTCATGCTGGAAACACGTTCGAGTTCAACGAGAATTTCTGCATAGCGTTTTTCCAGCTCATTAGATCGACGGTCAATAGTACTCTGACGCTTATTTAACGTTTGTTCTCGCTTTTCCAAGTCATCGAGTCGGCGATCATTTTCCGCTCTTCGCTGTTGAAGACGTTCGTCTTCCTTCGAGAGCTCCGCCCTCTTGCGACTGATCTCCGCTTCGGCCTCATCGCGTACACGTAGCGCTTGATCGCGCGCCTTCAACTCAATTTCCTTCGTCTGCGCATGGGCCTCGTCAATCATCCGCTCGGCTTCCACCATGCGGCCACGCACAGCACGCTCAAGCTGCAATTGACGCATCAGATAACCAATGACTGCGCCTGCAACCAGCGATATAACAATACCGATTATCAGTGGACCATTCACGTTTCTACCTCACTTTTCTCATCAGAACCGCTTTCCTCGTTCATCAAAATCGACAATGTGGAGGATATGAGTTCATAGGAAAAGCCGCGACGGGCGAGGAACTGTCTCAGCCGACGATTGGAAGCTTCTTCCGCAAGATCACCGTAACGTTTGCATACTTTCCTGGCTACGGTGAGAGCTGCTTCGGTCTCGTCAAACCCTTCAAGGGCAGTTTCGATCGCCTCTTTTGATACTCCCTTACCGCGCAGTTCACTCCTCAGCATACGTCCGCTTCTTGGACGAAATACTTGCCGGTTCTCAACCCAAACTCGAGCGAACTCAACGTCATCGACAAGGGACGCTTCTCGCAGCCTCTTTAGAACTCGATCCTGCACTCTAATCTCGATCCGGTTCCGAGAGAGCTTGTTAGCGATTTCCTTCTCAGAATGAGGGCGCCTTGACAAATAGCGTAGCGAGCGTTCATAAGCGCGCTGCTCCTCATCCTCATCCTTCAACTGCTCAACATCTGCTTCAGATAATTCCTGTCCTACCTTCAGCCCGGCAGCGATGATTCTTTGAACTGCAAATTGATATTGATCATCAATGAATACGTTTACCCTATTCTTCTTTCTTCGTTGCAATTTCAAGGCGGTAATCACTCCCGCCACGGTACTCACCTCCCTGGAACACAAAAACCGCGAACCTTATCGGCTGCGGCTCAAAGCAATGCTCCGGGGATTTTCCAATCCCGGAATGACGATCTGACTCCGAATCACTCCATGCGTGCAAACCGCATCATGGAGTGGGCAGGTTAGCTTATACTACACCCTCTCACAGGGCATAATCCTACCTTTTCTCACCTACCATCCTAACGTTGTTCTTCACTGTCGGTGCCAAATCTCATTTCAGAGATCTTTCGCAATGCATTGACCGCGTTTTTCATATATTGGATAACGCAGCACTATAATGATAACACGAGCTTCAATCGCTCGTTTCGCCTTCTCCTTCGCTGCCGTCCTCTTCAAGCCCGGCATCTTTCCTAATCCCCGCTTCGATCTCGGAAGCCATGTCCGGATTCTCACGCAGGTAGTTCTTGGCGTTCTCGCGTCCCTGGCCCAAGCGCGTCTCACCATAGGAGTAGAACGAGCCGCGTTTC
>DAOUDJ010000284.1:0-6967 GCA_034430795.1 Anaerolineales bacterium
ACAATCCAAAGCGCAAAGATATCAGACGGCGTGATCGAGGGGGCGCAACGGGGGGAGATCAAGACGCATAAGGAGTTGAAAGACCAACTGGGTACGATCGACGCCCTGTTTGGTGAACTCGGGGGGCTCTACTCCGGCGGCGAGCGCGCCGGGCTTGAGAACCGTCTGGCTGAAATCCGCGCAGAGGTGAAAGCACAGCTGCAAGCGAAGTGTTTTAAAGCCTATTGGCTTTCCCAGGAGATGATCACCCTCGAAGCTCAGAGAATCAAGCTGCCGGACGACATCATGATGCAGGCGAGGATCGATCTCGAATCCTACGGAACGAAAGTAGATGAAATCGATTCCAAACAGAAAAGCATCGCTGCACTGGAGACGGCCAGTGAACACTACTTCTGGATAAAGGAAGCGACCGGCGAGTACGCAAAGCGTGAGGCGTACATGGATGTACCAACTGGAGGACGCTTTCAAGCCCTGGGCTGGGGCGCCATCGGGCTGACTGCGCTGCTCCTAGTCCTCACGATCTTCAACATATTTCCAGACCCTCTTGGACCCGGGCTCAGCCTTCTAGGCGCCCTCACCAGCGGTTTGTTCATCTGGTTGGACCGCCTGGAGAGGGGCAAGAACCAGAAGCGTGCCGCGGACATTGACGAATTGGAGGGTATACAGGAAGATTTCAAGTATCGCTTCGGCGCCTCGATGTCAAGCCTGGCGACCCTGGAGGCGAAGAAAGAGGAGCTTCAAGGCGCGCATCATGAAAAGGAAACACTCCAGAGTCTGATTAGAGAGGATCAGGATGCGCTGAGCCAACTTGGCGTGCAGGTTGAAGGAGCCTTGTCGAGACTGGGGAAGGCGGGTGTTTGCATAGAAGACTGGTCCGAGGCGATATCCACCGCTGAAGGTGAAGCCCGGGAACTGGATCGCAAAATTGATCAAATACGGATTGAGTTGAGCGGCTTGGGAGTCGATCCTTCCGATCATGTTGAAGAGGATCCGGGCGTTTCCTATCAGAAGACCACCTTGGAAACTCTTCATGACGACGAGCGGGACGTTGACGATCGGCTAGGTCAAACGACCGCAGCCCTGGATTCGTTGAAGCAGAGGATTTGTCAGGAGACGAAGGACAACATCTCTACAACCTGGGAAGTAGTGCTCGAGAATCTGCGAGAGCATCGCCAGACCGTCGCCGACGAATACCAGTCGATCACAGCGTTGATCCTGGGAAAGATCCTCGTGCATGGCGAGCTCGAGATCCTGCGCGAGCAGGAAGACCAGAAGATCCAGCGCAGCCTGGAGTCGCCTGCCATCGTCGATCCCCTGAACGACATCACCCAGCGCTATCAGCGGGTGAGACTTGAGGGCGACCGGCTGATTATTTCAGATAAGGTGCGCGACTTCCCTTTGAACGACCTGAGCACCGGTGCGCAGGAACAGGTGCTGCTTGCGCTGCGCATCGGCTGCGCGGCCCACGTCCTGGGTAAGCAGTCCTTGTTCCTCGTGCTCGACGACGCATTCCAGCATGCCGACTGGGATCGCCGCGAGCGGCTCATGGACGAGGTCATCCGGCTGGGGGTGAAGGGCTGGCAGATCCTGTATTTGACGATGGATGACCACATTCGCGATTTGTTCCTAAAGAGAGGGGAGGAGGAGTTCAAAAAAGAATTCAAGTTTCACGATCTCGGGGAATGAATTGATATATTAGGGTAAAACAACTAGATGGAGAACTCCCGAATTGGGATAAATGGATGAAAAAACGAGTACAAGGAGTTAACAAGGTGCACAATCGGAGGCTCTACTAATTCACATCCGATGACTATCGTAATCGGAAACACTTTGTTGGTCCCTTAATTGAGATGTTAGAGGATACAAGGATTGGATACGAGGCTTCGACCAGCCTCCAAATACCTCGTTACCCTGCAATCCACCAATCTGTGTTTTGTGTTCACCTTTCTTGTGCTAAAATAAATTCAATAAGTCCGAATCCCCAATATCTGCGATGACAATCAGTTTATGTGCCAATCTATTGGGTTGCAACGATTTCGGTCAGCAAGATATTCGCGGATCATTCCCGCCGTTGGAGCGAGTTTAAATGACCAATCCTGAGTTTCAGGTCTGCTCGAACTGCTCCTTTGAAAACCTGCTCGATGCGAAGTTCTGCCAGCAGTGCGGATACCAATTCGTGATCATTTGCCCCAAATGCAGCGAAACCATAGATCCCGATGCCAGGTTTTGTAAAAACTGTGGCGCAGAAATTGAAATCGCAAAGAACCACCAGAAGGAAGCCTCGCTCCAGAAATTGCGACAGACCGCCCCAAAAGGTCTTCAAGAAAAAGTCAGATTGGCAATTTCGCAAATCGACGACGAGCGCAAGCCGGTCACCATCTTGTTTGTGGACCTTGTTGGGTCCACCTCCAAAGCTGAGAAGATGGACCCGGAAGAGTGGAAAGAAATTGTCACTGGCGCCCATCGACGCTTAAGTGAAGCGATCTATCGTTACGAGGGGACCGTAGCACAATTGCTGGGCGATGGCTTGCTGGCTTTCTTCGGAGCACCGATCACACACGAAGATGACCCGAGTAGAGCCGTCCACGCCGGCTTGGCCATCCTAGAAAACATCAAGGAATATGCACAGGAGTTAGCAGGATATGTGGATGATTTCCACGTTCGAGTGGGTATCAACACCGGCACGGTGATCATGGGCGACATTGGTGAGGGACTTCACGTTGAGTACCTGGCAGTGGGAGATGCCGTCAATGTGGCCAGTCGGGTCGAGAGTGCCGCAAGCCCGGACAGTGTGTGGCTTGGGGAGGATTGCGCACGCTTGGTCATCTCCGAGTTTGAATTGAAGGATCAGGGTGAAATTCAGGTAAAGGGGAAGGCAGAGTCACTGAGATTGTACGAGGTTGTAGGTAGAATTTCGGAAAAGGAGAGCCATCGAAAGGCAAAAAATAAAGCTTCCATTTTTGTTGGGCGAGAAAGTGAGAAACAACAATTACAAGCCGCTTTGCTAGACCTATGCAAAGGGCACGGACAAATCGTAACAATTATTGGTGAAGCAGGGATTGGCAAAAGCCGGTTGGTTGAGGAATTACGATCATTCGCTGCTAAGTATGATGAAATCAACGGAGCCGGCCGAGGTGAGATACTCTTAGTAAAGCCCGCATCTTTAAGATGGTTGGAAGGACGTTCACTATCCTACGGCTCCTCATTATCCTTTTGGGCGATTACAAAGCTTCTGCTGGCGGATTTAGGGTTGAAAGAAGGAGCGCCTGAAGCGCGCGTCGATCTTGCCCTGAGGAAACGCACCAAAGATTTGTTTGCAAAGGATGTTAGAAAAGTTCTTCCCTTCCTCGTCAATCTTCTCGGATTAAGGCTTGAAGGTGATTCCGAAGATCTAATCCAGTCTCTGGATGGGGAATCTCTCAGGCGAGAAACCCTATCCGCCATATACGGATATTTCTTCCGTCTAGCTGAGGAAAAACCCACTGTGCTTATATTCGAGGACTTGCACTGGGCGGATCCCTCAAGCATCAAAGCTCTTGAAGTGTTGCTCCCCCTCGCGGATCGCACTCCATTAATGATCCTGTGTCCGATGCGCATTGAGCGAGATCATGCTTCCTGGGGAATACATCTCCAAGCGGAAACCAATTACGCGCATAGATATACCAAAGTCAGCCCCCAGAAACTTTCCAATATTGAATCGGACCAATTGGTAGATGGCTTACTCGGTATGAGCGACCTCCCTGAGAGGGTACACCATTTTGTAATGAAGAGATCGGAGGGCAACCCCTTATACCTTGAGGAGGTCATCAAACATTTGGTTGAGGGTGAATACCTGGTCGAAGGCCGCGACACGTGGCGGATGACGATCGATATCGGTGATATTGGTGTTCCAGATACACTCCAAGGTCTACTTCTTGCTCGGATCGATCGCTTAGAAGAGGATGTGCGGCGGACCTTACAATTGGCATCTGTGATTGGCAGGAGTTTCATGTACCGCCTATTGGAGGCAATTTCTGGGGTAGAACGTGAACTTGATGACCAGCTCTCGCAGTTACAACGGGCAGACCTGGTGCGCGAAAATGCGAGGTTACCCGAACTCGAGTACATCTTTAAACACAGCCTGACACAAGAAGCCGCCTACAATTCTCTTTTGGTGGAGCGAAGGAAGGAATTCCATCAGAAGGTTGGTGAGGCGATTGAACTGCAATTTCAGGAACGTGCTGAAGAGTTCACCGGCTTGTTGGCTCACCACTGGGAACGAGCCGGGCGCCCAGAAAAAGCAGTTCAATATCTGTTGCGGGCAGGAGAGCGCGCGAGAAGGCTGCATGCCCATCTGGAAGCCCTTGGATATTACAGCCGCGCAGTGGTTTTAATGGACGACGATAGTGATTCTTATTATCCAACTTTAATGCAACGAGCACATGTTTTGCTGGAACTCTTCCGTGGCAAAGAGGCGGTAGCGGATTTCGAGAAACTTCAATCAAACGCCCACAGGAATAACGATCGACAATCTGAGTTGATGACTCTCCTCGGTCTTGGAAGAGGGAACTATATCCTGTCGTTAGATAAGACCGATATTGAATTTGCCAAGAGATCTAGAAATTTCTACGAATCCGCCTATGAATTGGCCAAGGAGATTGGTGACCAAGCGGGCATGATCAAGGCGCTCGTGCCCACGACATGGTATAAGGATTTTTGGCCTGAGTATGCTGATCAAGCACGCCAGAACGCAGAGAAAGCTTTCAATCTGAGCCTGGAACTTGGAGATGAGGATCTCATCCTCGACAGCAAGTTAGCACTGGCGCACACAGGAACGCTCTTTGAACAAGAGCGTCTTGGCGCTGAACTTCTAGACCAACTCGAGGCGCGCAAAGATCATTCACGACAAAATATCATCCTCTTCAGGCTTATGTTTACCCATCTGTCTTTAGGTAATTTTGAGCAAGCCATTAAAACTTGTGAAGCGGGAATTGAGGTTGCCGACAAGATCGGAGTACCACCGGTTCAGTATGCGACTATACGGGCCTTAGCCTACATCCGACTAGGGAGATTCGATGATGCGCGACGCTCACTCGAAGATGAGGTCGCCGACGAAGCCCATCGATTCGGGAAGGCGTTCCGGGATACTGGCTACGGAATCTATTATCTCGAAATGCTAGCCTACAAAAAAGCGAGAGAAACATTGGAATCTTCCATTAAACAGGCAGATCTTGTCGGAAGGGCTTGGTTGGTCAATTCTGGCAGATTCTACTTGGCGCGGGCTCTGGTAGAAGGTAGAGTGGGAAGTAACTCAGAGATCAAAAACATCCTTAGATATTTTGATTCCTCAGAATCACCCGACGACGCTCTTATTTTTGGGCACTTTGCGCTATCCAATGATGATTTCACTCAAGCTCTTGAGATGGCAAATAAATTAGTGACTCATTCGGAGGAGAGTGGCCGGCAGCCCGATATGGCTTCAGCTTTGTTGTTGAAAGCTCAGACATTGATGGCGATGGAGCAGATTGAAGAGGCAGTTGTTGCCGCAGAGGAGGGAGTCCAATTGGCTGTGGAGATGGATTACCTACCCGTCTTATGGCGTCTGCGGGGCACCAAGGCTGAGGCGCTAAAACGCTTGGGCAGACAAAAGGAATCGACAAACGAGTTTAAAGGAGCTTCCGCTATCATCGAGGAATTAGCAGGTAATATTTCGGAAGAAGATCTCCGGACTATATTCCTTTCCAACACGATTGTCTCTTCCATCTTGGATGCTGCCATAACGTAATCAGAGGATATCTAAAATGGAACTAGGGATAGGAACTGCCGAGGAAGCGAGTATCTCCTCAATTGCATTAGAACGCATTCGTAAACGGGCAGCGGGTTGGGTCGAGGAGGGGATCCACCCAGCTTTGGTGCTCCTTGCCGCACGCAAAGGTGTCATCTTCCTCCATGAGGCATTTGGCAAACTGACTCCCGATGAAAACTCGCCCCCTCTTCCCTTAGATGCAATTTTCCCTCTCGCTTCTATCACCAAACCGATTACTGCAACCGCGGCGATGATTCTTGTTGAAGAGGGTCTGCTAGGACTGAACCGTCCCGTTCAGGAATATATCCCAGAATTTGAAGGCGAAGGGAAAGAAAAAGTTCTTGTCCACCATTTGATGACGCATACCTCCGGGATTCCGGATGATGACGTTGTGTTCTCGATAATCGAGGAGAAAGATGAAGCTGGTGTTGATGTGGAACCGCATGAAGAAACTGCAGATGCAACCATCCACCGCTACCTGCATTATGGGTTAGATGTTCCTTTGGCCATCGAAGCGGGTCGGGAGATGATCTACAGTAGTTTTGGATTTTATGTTTTGGGAGAGATTATTCGACGTTTGAGTGGTCAAAGTTTGAACGATTTCGCTTCGGAGAAGATCTTCACTCCGTTAGGGATGAGGGACACTGCGTATTCAGTTCCGGACATGCTCAAACCGAGAGTTGTCATCCGGCCCGAGGACGCTCCCTTCTCAGACTTCAATACGGCCGATGTCCAAGAACGACCCTCACCCGCTGGTGGTGCCTACTCCACAGCTATGGATATGGCGATTTTCGGTCAGATGATGCTTAATAAAGGCCGCTACGGTGAGCAAAGAATTATTAGCCCTGTGACTGTCGCGGCAATGACGCGTAACCAGATCCCCGGTATCGAGGCGCATCTTTTTGAAGAAAGGTTCCCTGAGGCGGGTTGGGGATTGGGATGGAGCATCAACTTGGAGTATAAGGGCCAGACTTATGGTGAGGCATTGCTTTCACCGACTTCTTATAGCCATGGAGGCGCAGGGGGAGTCTTCTTGTGGATCGACCCGGTGCGAGAGATTGTTGGCGTGTTCTTCTCCGTTGCTATGGAGAACAAAGAAAGCGATGTACCTTCCATGCCGGTTTGGAATGTGGATCTGTTTATGAACATGGTCAGCGCCTCGATTTAGGTGTGATAGGGAGC
>DAOUDJ010000285.1:0-21987 GCA_034430795.1 Anaerolineales bacterium
GTGAAACCGAGGTCCTCCACGGTTTGCGCGAAGTCCCTGACCGCAATTGGGTCTGGATCGAGTTCCGTCTGGGGATATACAACGCCAATCTTCATCCTAACTCCCATCGCTTCCTTGTCTTGGCCAAATTAGCCTTTGAACCAGAGTATAGACCAAGCGCCCTGTTTATGTTCGCCTGGTTTTGCTCCAATACTCGTGCTGCGCTTCGTGTTAATCCAGGACTCATCCACCCTGCTCTTCTTGGCCCATGGCGTACTCTCCAGTCTGATGTAAAATGAGCCTATGAGCGAATCAGATATCCATCTCCTTTTAACTGTGGCCTTCCCTTCTGCGCTTATTAAACGCCTGCAAGCCATCTCTCCGCGCTTGAAGATAACATCTCACCCAACCAGCGACGAAGAAGACCTGCCAGAGGATGTGCTGCAGGAGATCGAAATCCTCTACACGCTCAGCGCACTTCCTGACGCAGATCTTGTTCCCAACCTGCGTTGGATCCAAGCCCACTCTTCCGGCGTGGACCATATCATAGGCCATCCGCTTCTCGGCTCGGATTTGATGATCACGACGATGAGTGGTACTTCGGCCCCCCAGTTGGCCGAGTTGACATTGGCATTCATTCTCGCCCTGTCTCACCGTATACTGAAGATATTTCACAGCACTCCCGAGGAGCGTTGGGCGCCGGGTCGTCTTAAGCGGTACCAACCACTGGAGCTTCGCGGAAGCACGGTCGGGATTGTCGGTTACGGGAGCGTTGGTCGCGAAATCGCACGTCTGTGTCAATCGTTCGGAGCGAGCGTTTTGGCAACCAAGCGAGACTTGAAACATCTCTCTGATGACGATTACTCACTCGGAGGGCTCGGTGATCCCGAGGCGGAAATACCCGATCGCATCTATCCACCCCAAGCTCTGCGCTCCATGGTATCTCTGTGTGATTTCGTGATCGTCACCCTCCCGCTCACCCAAGAAACCCAGGGCATCTATGATGAAGCCGTCTTTGAGGCTATGAAGCCGAGCGCCTATCTGATCGACATCTCCCGGGGCGGCATCGTTGACCATGGCGCATTGGTTGAAGCGCTGAATTTGGACCGTTTAGCGGGCGCTGCGCTAGATGTCTACCCCATCGAACCGCTCCCTGAAAGCAGCCCCCTATGGGAGATGGAGAATGTCATTCTTACACCCCACATCGGTGGATCGTCTCCCCAATATCTCGAACGGGCAATTGAATTGTTCTCGGTGAACATCCAGCATTATCTGTCGAAGATGCCGTTGTTGAATCTCTATGATCCATCGCGCGAGTACTAACCTCACATGAAAAAATCGATTCGTGGGGCGATCTTTGATCTCGGCTCGACGCTAATTCGTTTCGATGGCGATTGGCCGATTCTCCTCCAAAATAGCCTGGATCTCCTGATTGATCAGCTCCAAGAAGATGGTTTAGGCTTCAATCCAAGCGATTTCCGCACGGCATTCGAACGTGCATTGGAAGCATATGACCTTCAGCGCCAATCCAACCAAATCGAGCGTTCCACCACATCCCTGCTGCAAGAAACATTAAACACCTTCGGTCATGAAGAAATCTCACTCGATATCCTCGGGCGCGGTCTAAAGCGTTTCTACAGTGTGAGCGAAACTCATTGGCGGCCAATGCCAGCACTTCACACGGTGCTTGACGATCTTCACGAGGAAGGTCGAATGCTCGGCCTAGTTTCAAACGCCGGAGACGTAGAGAATGTGCAGCGGCTGATCGATAAGGTTGGAATTCGCGACTACTTCGACCCGATCATCATCTCGGCCGAGATCGGGATACGGAAACCAGATCCCAGACCCTTCAAGATGGTGCTCGACCGGTGGCAAGTGAAGCCTGAATCTGTAGTTATGATCGGTGACAGACTTGACGCGGATATTCTCGGCGCACAAGATGCCGGGATTCACCAGATATGGCTCAAGCCTGAGTCCGAGGCCGAGGGGTCAACTGTGAGCCAAATAATCCCTGAGAAGATCGCTGAGAAGCTAGTGGATGTTCCTGGTTTGATCCGAGAATTCGAAACGAAAGGACAATGACATTGGGCTTCCAACAAGTCAGCAACAGCATATGGCGTTTGGAAATCAAGATTAAAATCCTCGGTCTACTATCGCTGCCAGTGTCGGTCTGGTTGGTACGCACCGGTGCTGATTGGACTCTGATCGACACGGGTCCTCCCGAGACCGGAGATAAGGTTGTAGCTGCTATCGCCAAGCTAACGGTAAGTCAGGGCCCGCAGCAAATTCTCCTGACGCACGCGCATGCCGACCACAGCGGCGGCTTGAGCGCGATTCGGGCGGCATGGGGCGCACCTATCACCTGCCATCAAGCGGAAGCTCCCTTCATCAATGGCGAATCTGATTATCGCTTCCTCCCATCGAAGAATCCGCTCTTTTTGATTGCCCGTAATTTCATGCAAACCGCCTGGGGAATACCCGTTGCTAAAACCCTCGAAAGTGGGGAATCTGCGGCCGGGATGGCCGTGATCCATCTCCCCGGTCACTCGCCAGGTCAGGTTGGCTTCCTGCACCCGCATGATCAAGCGATGATTTGTGGAGACGCGGTTATGAATCTAAAGGGTCGACTCTCCCCGCCCTTCACAGCATTTTCTCAAGACCCAAACCTGGCCGAGGCCTCGATGCGCCGCCTTAGCGAACTAGACTATATTCATCTACTGCCATCGCATGGTGATCCAATCTTGGAACGAGGACGTGAGGCGATGCTATCTTTTCTAGGCTATCCCTCAGAAGACAAACCCATGGGGCGCTGGTAGATTCGCCAACAAATTATTCTTCGCCTCTCAAGCCCAGCGCGGTTATCGCTCCGACCTATTTACTTCTTCAAACACTTGCGCTATGAAGCGGCGCATGCGTTCGTAGTGTGTCCCCTGCCAGAAGACTTGTCCGCAGTTTCGGCAGCGACGGAAATGGACATGACGTTCTATAACCTTTGGCGGGAGCTGATCTTCGACCATCCCTTTGGACACATCCTCAAGCATGCCGTTGCAGCGAATGCACAGCTTGAATGGAGCCGCTAAACGAGTTAAGGTAAACCGGCGCATAACCTCGATCAATTGCTCATAAGGCTGACTAGCCCGTAAATAATAACCATGGGTAACTTCGCTGCGCTTGAGCAATCCTCGATCCCGTGTCAGCAAGATCCGCCCCTCTAGGTGCGCCACGCTGGCAAGCTCTTCATCTGCATAATCGTTCCGATACAAGCTATCGAATCCCAACATGCGCAGATAGGACGCCAGACGACCTAAGTGGATGTCGAGGACAAATTGCACCTCTTGTAATGACTCGGGGCGAACTTTCAGAACAGGCGTGATGTCGATTGACCTAAACTCCGGAAACACGCTCGCTCTGTCGCCATCCTGAAGCAAGTACCTGAAATCAACGCTCTCACCATTCACAAGGATCAGATCGACCTCGGTATGAGGCACCCCCAAGGCCTCCAGCGAGTCTTTGATGGCCGGGTTCCCCATGAATAAGTGAGACACCGTGACGGACTGTGATTCTGCCGGGAGAAAATCGTTTAGTTCAGAATAAAACCTAATTAGCGCCTGTCTCATAGCCAACTCGATCACAATGGGGGATAAGAGGAAGCTCGCTTATTCTACATGAAACTCGGTCTGTCTCCTTATTTTAGGGCGGAAATCTGTTAGCTATTCGCAAAGTCAAGTCCAGGCCAATCTGTGTCAGAATAGGTGTGTATGACCGTCTAATAGGAGTAGGTGAAATTATGTATCCGGATACAAGTATTGAGTCTTCGCTTCAAACTGTTGATCCGCGCGTCCAGGCTCTGACTGACGCACTTTCCCGCCTCGACAACCCAGACGTCGATTTTCGCTGGGCGGTTATTGTCGACTACGATGGGTTGATGTTATCTAGCTATCCCGAGGAGCTTGATTCGGGTTTTGACGAGGCCATCGCTTCCACAGCACACATCATGCGCCTTGGTGAGAGTGCACAAAACGAACTCGAATTTGGAAAATGGCGATTCACAATTCTCACTGGCTCAGAGATGCAGCAGTTGGTAATGCACATCAACAATGAGGTTGCCCTCACGGTTGGCATGGGTTCGAAAACCCCGCTGCACAAGGTTTTCGCCACCGTCCGCGACATCGTTCCAGATATGGTGCGTGCCCTTGACCTGACCTCGCGTAGATTCACCGAACCTAACACGCTATTGATGAAGACAGATGAAATGGAAAGGCTGCTAAAGCACTAACCATTTGGATGTTTGTTGCCCTTCTGCTCATAAGCAAGCACCTCAAATTAACCTTCGAAATACTATGCGGCGGGAGTTACCCGCCGCTGGTACATCTTCTCTATGGAGATCGCTAATCTGCATGGATCATAATCCATTCAAGCCTTCCAGGATATCTACAGTTGATGATCTCTCCCGCGGTTGCCAGCCGGTGTTCAGATGTGCGGAAGCGATGGAGACCTCATGCTTTATTATATTAAGAAACGCCCTGAAAAAATGAAGCCAAGGCTCAACGGAGCGCCTGGCTTGCCGATGCTCACCGCTGTGCTTGCCCTGGCTCTCGCCAGTCTTAGCTGCAACGCACCTCCTGCTCTCCTATCAGAGTTCAATCTCAACGGATTTGCCCAAGAGTCTATCGCAGAAGTACAGGTCCACCTGCCAGCCGACGTCGTTGGGGATGAACCCCCTCAGAGCTTGGGCCTGATTCTCCCCTCCGACAATAGCGCTTCGGATGCGCCGTCACCAACACCTTTCCAGCCAGCGGAATCCACAACAATAGCGTCACAACTAACGGAGACAGTTACAGTATCCGCAACACCCCACGGCTCAATAAATCCGGGGACACCCTCCGCAAGCCCCACGCCAACCACGACCACGATGGGTACTGCCGGTGCAACCTGGACCGCCACCCCATCGCCCACGATCCGATGGACATCCACGCCGACAACACCCCCGGCAACTTCGCAACTCGCAACTGCCAGTAATACCCCGGTCCTGCCACCGACCTCCACGAATCCACCGCCACCTCCCTCGTCAACTTCCCCGCCGCCGACTTCGATTCCTACCCATACTGCTCTCCCGCCAACGCCAACATCCGGCATTTGCAATCCTTCCGGCAATGGCAGCCTGGAGAGCTCCCTGATCCAGCTCATTAATCAGGAACGCCTGAGCAGAGACATCGGCACGCTCAACCAGCAGAGTCAATTGACTGCGGCAGCTCGGGTCCATAGCGAAGATATGGCCTGCAATAATTTCGTTTCCCATACCGGTTCTGACGGTTCACTTCCGTGGGACCGGGCGCGCGACCAGGGCTATACCTATTCGGCCATCGCCGAGAATATCTTCGCTGGCAGCAGTTCAGCGCAGTCAATCTTTAACGGTTGGATGAACAGCCCCGGTCACAGGGATAACATGCTCAATCCAACGTACACAGAAATTGGTGTCGGGTACCAGTATTGGGCTGACAGCACTTATAGAGCCTATACAACCGCGGTTTTCGCAAAACCGCGGTAAGGACTTTACTTAAACTTCCAGGGCGTACCCTTTTTTTCACCCGATGAAGGCGCCGACACGCTGCCGCTGTCATGAACCGCAGATGTCGGTAAGGGTAAGCTGGCGGTTTGTCTTCACCCGGCTCCGCGTCACAAAAAGGCTTTGCGGTGCCCCGGGGGGATTCTCAGGATAATTGATTTGTATTGAGACAACACGCAAGTTAGCCTCAACGGCTCGGTGGAGACGCTCAGTGGCTGATTCAAGCACCAGAAAAACAGCCATCCTATTGTGCTTCGCTTAAACCGACCGGGCGAAATTCGCCTTTGTGGCTTTGGTAACTCGCAACAGATCGGATGGCGCGAGGAGAATCTCAAGACCTTTCTTGCCACCGGAGATGCCCACGGTATCCCAGAGCTCGACAGTCTCATCGATAAACACAGGATAACTGCGCGTTATACCCAATGGCGTGACAGCGCCGCGCTCGTAGCCAGTCAGGGCACGTACATCACATAGTGGGGCCATCTCTACACGCTTATCCCCCGAAGCTTTAGCCAACGCCCGGACATTGATCTCCGTTCCGGCGGGCGTTAAAGCGATCATCGGTCCGCTGCGATCACCTCGCAAAATGAGCGTTTTAAAGATCCGCTCTGGTTTAATATTCAGGACTTCGGCGACGCCCTCGGCAGTCAGAGCTCCATCGCCCAGGTCATACTCACGAAGCTCATACGAGATGGCTGCATTTTCAAGGATGCGGATGGCGTTAGTTTTATTCATGAACTGGTTTTCGCTCTTTGAAGCGAATGCATACTTGAGCCAAGGATGTGAATGAATAATCCTTCCTTGAGCCGCTGATTTGATGAAATAACCGATTGGAGTAGCTGTCCTTCCCGTCGATGGTAAGATTATGTTCTAAGTATTTCCCTTCAGCTTACGATTCTTATAAGGAGCTTGTCAATGGACGGACTGTTACAAACCTTGATTCCACTGCTCGCCGGCGATACCCTATCCGGGATCAGCGAGCAGCTTGGGGTGGACAAGAACAAGACTCAACAAGCGATCACGCTGGCTCTGCCTCTGTTGATTGGCGCTCTCAACCGTAATGCATCAACATCAGATGGTGCTCAGGCGCTAACCGGGGCACTTCAGCGCGACCACAACGGCAGCATCCTTGAAGACCTGCTGGGCAACTTATCCAACAAGAAGACGGTGGATGACGGCTCAGCCATCCTTGGTCATGTTTTCGGCGATAAGCGCAGCGGCTTCGAGCAGAACATCAGCCGCTCTAGCGGTCTCGATCCCGAAATAACTGTGCGGCTGCTGAGTATGCTTGCCCCGGTCGTTCTAGGTGTTCTGGGTCAAATTAAACACAAGCAATCCATGGACCCGCAAGGCGTCGCCAGTTTGCTCCAGAATGAGCGGCAAACGGCCGAGTCTGCGATCCCTGGTTTGGCTAAATTCCTTGATATGGATGGCGACGGGGACATCACCGAAGAGGTCATTTCCCTCGGGGCGAACTTGCTGAGCAGTTTTCTCACAAAGAAGTAGGCTTCTTCCGTTTGGCGTATACGATTCGCCTCGACGAATTCGTCGTATTTTAAAATAAAAAGCGCCTCTTGAGAGACGCATGATTGTGCCCCAGGTGCGATTCGAACGCACAGCCTAGGCTTTAGGAGAGCCTCGCTCTATCCTATTGAGCTACTGGGGCTTAACGAGATTATAGCACTCTACCCTTGTCGGGTTTCACAAGCCCATCACGCCCCGGAAACTTGAATCACATAGGCGGGTATGGGCTCCCGCCGCCCAATAACCTGGATCGGCTCCAGTTGTTCAGCTTCGACATTGTGGGCTCGCTCATAGGTCTCCAAGCTCAGCAGGATCTGCCCTCCGTCAGCCTGCTCCTGAAGACGCTTTGCCACGTTGACCACATCGCCGACAACCGTGTAGTCCATCACTTTCTCGGAACCGATATTCCCAACCACTGCTTCCCCAGAGTGCAGGCCGACCCCCAGCCCCAGCCCATCTAATTTGTCCCCCAATTCTTCCCGCAATTTTCCAAAGAGCTGTTGCATCTCAATCGCTGTGTCGACCGCTCGTTTGGCGTCATCGTCGCGTGTAACCGGCGCACCGTAGAAGGCCATGAAACCATCGCCCAAGTACTTATCGAAAGTTCCGCTGTGCTTAAAGACCACTTCGCTCAGCGCCTGGAAGATGTGGTTAAGCGTTTCAATGACTTGTTCGGCTGTATGTTCAGAGGTGAAGCGCGTGAAGCCGCGAATGTCTGCGAATAGAACCGTCACCTCGTAGCTATCCCCTCCCAAACGCAGGTAGCGTTCGGGGTCGGTCAAGATGATGTCGGTGACGTCCTCCGCCAGGAAGCGATCCAATACTTGTCGTAACAGGCGATTTCGGGCTTCAATATCATCATGCAGCTTTTTCATGCGCAGCAGCGAACGCACACGCGTCAGTAGAACGATCGAGCTATATGGTTTGGTTACGAAATCATCGGCCCCGACCTCGACCGCCTTGAGTTTCTCCTCCTCGCTGTCTAACGCAGTGACGATGACAACAGGGACAAATCGAGTCGATGGTGTGTCTTTAAGCGCCTGACAGAGCGTCAAACCATCCATGTTCGGCATCTGTACATCGACCAGTGCCAAATCGGGTGGCTCATCCAATGCCAGTGCTAGCGCATCTTTTCCGTCCACCGCCGTCACCACGTCACACCCTGATGAAGTCAGGTAAGCCTTTAACAGATCCCGATTCAGCCAATCATCGTCGGCAACAAGGATTCGCGGCGGGCGGTTGAAGATATCGTTCAGATCCATCTTTTTCTCATCTTTCCCTTGGTTATCTAGAATACCACTGATTGGAAAGCGGCGACATTAAAGTGTTACCAGGATCATCGTTAACAGCGTCGAAACAAGGAACATAATTATTCAGGACCAACGCGCCAAACTGAAAGCGGAGACTATTGATGGCTCCGCTTATCATTCCCTTTTCTTAGGTTCGCTGTCCGAAAAATTCATTCCTATGACGAACGAAGGCGGCTATGCGCTCCCTACGGCAAGTAGCGGAAATTCACCTCGGTGAGATCTTCGCCTGGGTCAAGATTGAGGCCATGGAAATCCGGGTCAAGCGTTTGCTGGTTCATATCCCGCCACAGGCAGTACTTGCCCGGTGGGACATTGTAAAAACTATACCTGCCATCCGCGGAGCTTGATGATGTGCTTGCGAACATCGTGGTTCCGGGGCAGGCTCCCTCTTTAAGGAAGAGATTCGCACCCGATATATGGCCGTCAACAGGGTCGCCGCGCTGGCCATTGTGGTTTCCGTCAATGTAGACATAACCTCGAATCGAGCCTGGGGCGGGGGTGGGAGTCGGAGCTGCTGAACGAATAGGCAAGTGACGGGTATCACCGCTCACCGTAGCATACTTCCCCCAGAGCCAGCACTCATGTCCGGGATAATCGGGGTTGTCCACCACCCAATAGTCTGGAACGCTGCCGCGCGCGAGTATCTCCGTCGTTTCTCCTACTAGCAGCGCTCCGATCATGTCATACACCTTCCCCGGACCTGACCGGCAGTTGGTGTCCAAACTTACTTTGATGGTTGGCGCCGTAGGTGTTGATGGTTGAGTCGGGGTGGGCGTGAGGGTCGGCGGACCGGGCGTGAAGGTTGGGGAGGGAATGGAGGCTTTCATGGTCGCCTGCGCCTCCTGTGATTGGATGGCCTGGACCGTCGCCTCAGCGATGGCATCAAGTGCTTGGTAGGTTTGTGTGATCACCATAGGATCCACCCCTTCGCCTGTTCCATCAGGAAGTATACAAGCCGAGAGGGCTATAAGAACGAGGATTAATGCCAGGAGTGTATATTTGCTTAGTGTGTTCACAATTTCAAGCTTATCCCTTAGGTGCTCATTTGCGCAAACAACCTTACGCTCATGTCTTGTTTCACACACAATAGGTTGAGCGTTGGATCGTGCATGATTCAGGTTTTTTTTCAACATGTATGCCTTCACAAATTGCTCCGGTTACGTGTGTATTAACACTCAAGTCCTGTCGACAATGATGGCCGTACGAAGTATGATGGAAAAACCACCTGCCGGTTATAACGATGATGGACAAGCGTACCCTAACTCGATCTGTCTTATTGGCCCTCTGCCTTCTTTCCCTGGCGTTGGGACCCGTAGCCCAAGCTGCACAAAGCGCCTCTTCCGGCTGGGAGCGTATTACCGCGGGGGTTGATTTTCAGATGTTCTGGTTGCCGGGTCCAAATCGTGCGTACGTCGCCCGCATGGATCGGGAACAGTCGGACGTCATCCTCGAAAGCAGCATCGGCCAGGGTAGACTTTCCGGAGGGTTGGAGACAGTGAGCGGCATGGCCGAGCGCTACGATGGTGCCATCAACGCCTGGGGTGATACATGGGGCGCCCGCAACCGCGTCGTCGTCGCAATCAACGGATCCTTCTACGATCCCGAGACAGGGATTCCCCACGGCGGCATGATCCACTCCGGGTGGTACTCAAAATGGTTTGACGAGCTCTCGGGCATCAGTGGCCTGTCATGGAAGGAGGATCACAGCGTCTTTCTTGGCCAATGTGTGTACCATCGCCCGGAGAAGCAAGTGCTTACGAATCTTACAACCGGGGAGCGCATGGAGATCCACGGAATTAACACCCGTCCCCGGAGAGATCAGTTAATCCTGCTCACACCGCAATTCGACCGTGACAGCAAAAGAGAGTCCAAAGGCATCGACGTTCTTGTAGAACTTGCCAGGCCCGCCACATTGATGCCCTACCCGCATATGGCCACCGGCATCGTGCGAGAGATCCGGATCGCGCCGGGCTCAACCCCCATCCCATTCGACCATGTGGTACTTAGCGGATGGGGAGATACCGATGACCAGTTGGTGCAGTTTCTAGCGGAGGGGGATGCTGTCGGCCTCTCACTCGAGATCACGCACCTTGATAAGGATTGTAAGTACGCTGAACCTGAGGAGTGGACCAAATCGTACGCGAGCGTCGCCGGAAATATTATCTTCCTGTACGAAGGCGAAATCCAAGAATTCGGGCAGGCCGGCGCCTTGCTTAAACATCCACGAACCGCGATCTGTTACAACCAGGACTATATATACTTCGTCGTCGTAGACGGCCGTGATGATGCATATAGTGTCGGGGTGACCGTGTTCGAGTTGGCTAATTTCTGTATGGAAAAGCTCCATGCCACTGAGGGTATCAACCTCGACGGCGGCGGTTCATCTACGATGTGGGTGAACGGCGATGTGGTGAACCGACCATCCGATGGCCATGAACGCAAAGTGGCTAACGGGGTGATGATGGTTATCGTCGAGCCGATGGAGCAGTCGTCCGTTTTTTCACCTGGGATGCAGGTCGCCGCTCAATACCCCACAAACCTACATCTCGGTCCCGGGACGAACTTCCCCGCCCTAACCTCGGTAGATACGGATACCCAGGGGACCGTCATCCATCAATGGAATAAATTAAACGGAGTGCTCGCGAAAAGCACCTATTGGTGGAAGGTTGATTTTTCTGGCACGATCGGCTGGGTGGACGAAGCTGCTCTGTCCGCCATCTTTGCTGTTCCTGCCGCCTCGGCTAGTTTGCCCTAAAAGCAGCAGTTATTCCCTCGATCTCTCTAGGTCACTGCTCCAATAATAAGATTAGAAAGTCAACCTAATTAAGCTGGGATGATGTCATCCCGAGTCTCCCTCCGTCTTCGCTCCCCACTCCCTCCGGACAGGGACTTCGCCCCTTAATAATCGAGGAACCACGGCGGGTAGGTCTGAGGAACGAAGAAATATCTCTTTCTTGGAAAGACGACCTGTTCTGATCAGAAAACGAGATGCTACGGTTCGACTCAAGAAGGCCAACCCTTTAAAACCATTTGATTCGGCACTGCTACGGGAGTCCACTTTTAAAATTCAAATGACAAAAGAAACTAAAAGTTTGACTTTATAGAACGGATGTGCTAAGTTGGCTGTGAAGCAACGGGTCTCGGGGGATTGTGATGACCCATCACGCACGTATCAACTGCCCGGCCCGCGCTGTATTGCTGGCCGGGTTGATTTTCTTTCTGTCTGCTTTTTCGTTTCCTAGACGAAAAGACGCTATGCCGCGGCTGGATAACACGCCCGGCACTATTCCTGCTTCCACCGAAACGCCCTCAACCCCGGCACAACATCCTATTCCACCCCCAACGGACACCCCTAGCGAACCCGTCACTGTAGAACCGACGCCTTCCCCCGTCGCGAGCGAAACACCAACGCCCTCTGCAACCCCACATCCGCTGTATACGCCCACGCTAAGCGAGACGGCGTCCCCATCGCCGCCACCGGAAGTCACAATGGATCTAACGCCTTCTTCAACTACGCACCCTCCATTCACGCCCACACTGAGCGAAACAGTGTCTCCATCCCCGACACCGACAGCCACGCTGCCTCTAACGCCTTCCTCTACCAACACAGAAGGTCCTCGAACCTATCCTCCGCTCAGCGTTTTGATCAACGAAGTCGCCTGGGCAGGCACCGCTGCGTCTTCAAGCGATGAATGGATCGAGTTGCTAAACACAACGGATGAAAACATCGATTTGTCGGGGTGGATCCTGACGGACGGCGATGATATTCAAATACTCTTGCAAGGCACGGTCGCCCCTTACAGCTTCTATCTCCTTGAGCGAACCGATGACGGCACCATCGCCAATATCTCAGCCAGCCAGATCTATTCGGGTAATTTACGGAACGATGGTGAGACCCTCCGCCTTTTCGATCCCAGCGGGTTAACCATAGATAGCGCTAATATCATGGGCGGCTCATGGCCAGCTGGAGACTCCGGCTCGCGCTCCAGCATGGAACGTCGAGGGGGAGAAGATCAATCGGGAAACTGGGTAACATTCACTGGCTGGGGCGGGAACGGCCATGATATCGATGGCAATCCAATCCGCGGCACACCTCGACAACACAACTCTATCTTTTTCCCCTCCCCAACTCCATCTTTGACCCCGACCACAGATGCCCATTACTCTCCCCAATACCTGTTCATCAATGAAGTCGCATGGGCTGGAACCGTTGCCTCCTCCAGCGATGAGTGAATCGAACTCTTCAACCCAAACTCAGCCCCTGTTGATCTTGCCTGCTGGTCTCTCAGCGACGGCGGGGATCTTACCGTCACCCTCACGGGTATCATCGCCCCTTATAGCTACTTCTTGCTAGAGCGAACAGACGATAACGCCATATCCAACATCGCTGCTGACCTGATCTACTCAGGAAATCTCAACAACATTGGGGAGCGCTTGGAGCTGCGCGATCCTTCTGGGGCGGTGATTGACAGCGCAGACGGATCGAGCGGCTGGCCTGCGGGCAACCGCAGCACGCATGCCAGCATGGAGCGACTCGGGGGCGCCGACATCCCTGGGAATTGGGCGTCCTACAATGGAGGCGGGAGTGGCCTCGACGCTCACGGAGGTCCAGTTCCGGGTACGCCGCGGCAAATGAACTCCCCCTTCCTCCCCTCACCATCCCCCACGCCAACTTCTCAACCGGCAGTCTTCCAGCCGTTGGCTGTGATCATCAACGAGATCGCCTGGGCAGGCACTCATGCTTCCGCGAATGATGAATGGATAGAGCTGCATAACCCCGGGACGACCCCGATTGATCTCACGGGCTGGGTTCTTTCTGATGGCAGCGATCTACGCATTAACCTCGTAGGCACGATTACAGCCCGCGGCTATTACCTTCTGGAGCGAACGGATGATGGTACGGTTCTTGATATCCACGCCGATCAGATATACAGCGGCGGTCTGAGGAACGACGGAGAGCGCCTCAGGCTGCAGGGCCCAGGCGGAAAAGTAATCGATAGCGCAAATCTGGGTGGGGGATCCTGGCCCGGAGGCAATCAGGGGACTCACAGGACAATGGAGCGCCGGGGAGGCGAGGACCGACGTGGGAATTGGGGGACCTTCACCGGTTGGGGAGGAAACGGACATGACGCTCAAGGAAAGCAGATCCAAGGGACGCCCCGTCAACCTAATTCTGTGCTATTCCCCACGCCTGTGCCGACCTGGATACCTGGGAAAATCGTAACCAACGAGGTGTTGATACGCCCGCATTACGATTGGGAGGGAACCGGCGGGGTTGACCCGAAGGACGAATTCATCGAGCTGCTCAACCTCGGTCCCTTCGCTGTCAACCTGAGAGGTTGGTGGCTGGATGACATTGCCGGCGCAGGATCGAACCCTTACGAGCTCCCAGGGGTCACGCTTCGACCCGGTGAATTCGTAGTGTTTTTCCGATCACGCACGCACATTGCCCTGAACGATAGTGGAGATACGGTTCGCTTGCTTTCGCCCGACTCTCGCGTGATCGATCAGATCTCTTACAAGCGTGTGCGCGCCTACAACTTGTCGTATGGACGTCTGCCAGACGGCTCAGGACATCTCCTTTACGGCTTATGGCCAACCGCAGGTGAGCCGAACCGGCTCTTTCTTGAGGATATTTCCGAAACAGAAAAGGGAATCCACAACGTCTGTGTATTAGGAGAACCCCCCAAGCTGCGGTTCCCGCGCCTCGGGCGCCATCCTGAGTTAGTGAACCGGTTGAGCTCACAAGGGCACTTGATCTGCTCTAATGGGATTTTCGATCTCGCAGATATGGAGAGTGCCCCTCCCTCTATTGACAAGGGCTAACCCCCTTGTAGAGGCAAGCCGGTTAGATATCCACGCCGATCAATAGGGAACCCCATACAACCCCCCAGGGGCCAGTATAGTATCCCTTATTGGAATCCAGATCAACAAACCTAAAACGACGGCCAACAACGCGCCGACCAGGAGCAGGACAGTGAAAATGCCGATCGTCTTTCCCCAGGATATGCGGTTGACAGATTTCACAGCCAGAAGTGTGAGCAGAAGGCTGTATACCCCAAGTGGAATTGTCAGGCAATTTACCAGAGGGATCCAACTGATTGCGCCGCTGAGGAGCGTGAGCGGCGCGGTGAAGGCAGCGAGCGCATACGTCATTTCAGCGAAGGTTCCTTCTCCCCCGAAGGCGTTTGCGATAAACAGCACTACGCCCGAATAAATGAGCATGCCAAGAGCGCTGATAAGAACGACCATAGGCAGTCCGCAGACATAGACACCAGCAATCATCAATCCCCCGGTGAGCAACAATCCTGCTTCCTGTTCGAGCGCTTCAAGTAAACCCGGTCCAGCGAAGAGCCCTGAAAATAAAAACTGCACGGATGCAGTGATCAGGAAGGAAATAGCGCTTGTAATGGCAATCCAGATCATTGCCCGACCGAGCGATCCGTTCGGGTCATCCGCCAAACTGCGGAATGTCTCCTCGTTTGGGCGTGTGAGCGCCATTCGCCAGGCTTCAAGCCAGGAATATGTGCCATACTCGGTTGGAATAGCGCTATTCCCTGTCGCTGGGGTCATAGCGTTGCCCTCTTTAAGATCAGACATCGTCAAATCCCTTTCACTCCCCTCATCACCGAAGTAGGTCTAGTTTATTGCGCTATAGCGTGGGAACCCTGACATCTTGGCGGTATTTCGATTGACAATAAGCTCTGCCCCCCGCTTGATAGGCACACTGCGTAGTGTATCCATAATTCCTTTTAATACCGTCAATATCAGTAAGATGAGCTGCTGTCATGCCTGAGTATCCCTTCGTCTTTGCTCAGGATAAACTCCGCGACGAAAAAGCATGATCGTCTCTTAAGCTCGCTCCCGTTTTAGAACTATGCGATTCTTCACCTCCGTTGCGCTTCAGCTCAGCTTGACAACTTATCACAACCACTGTGCCCTAGCGCTAGCTTTATAAATATTAGCACCTGCCCTCATGCACCCGCTTTCTCAGACCCTCGAGTTTCTCTTTCAAAAGAGCGTCAAAACACTTAGAATGTTCCTGTCAAACCCATGTTCACACAAGATGATAGTTTCTATCAACACATTTTTGTCATCGTCAAAAGAAAGGTGTTGGTCTAAGTATGCATGTATTAGTCACTGGCAGTAGTGGATTAATCGGATCGGAAGCCGTCATGTTCTTTGATCAGCTTGGTTTCCGTATTTACGGCGCTGACAACAACATGCGCGCGGACTTCTTCGGCACCAAAGGGGACACAACCTGGAACCGCAAGCGGCTCGAGGAATCTTGCGCTCATTTCACCCATCACGAAGTAGATATTCGCGATCGAGAAGCCGTAGGCACTCTCTTCTCCGAGAATCATTTCGATCTCATCCTGCACGCCGCGGCACAGCCGAGCCACGATCTGGCAGCAAAGCGTCCTTTTGACGACTTCGATGTAAACGCTGTTGGAACCCTGAATCTGCTTGAGGCTTGCCGAATACACTGCCCTGATGCTGTTTTTATCCATATGAGTACAAACAAGGTATATGGAGATCGCCCTAACAAGATCAAACTCAAGGAGTATGAAACACGCTGGGATTACGACGACCCCAAGTATGCAAATGGGATCCCTGAGGACTTCCCCATCGATCAGAGCCTGCACTCGCTGTTCGGCGCTTCAAAACTCGCTGGCGATATCCTTGCACAGGAGTACGGCCGCTACTTTGGTTTGAAAGTCGGGATCTTCAGAGGAGGTTGCCTGACCGGACCGCACCACTCCGGTGTTGAACTTCACGGTTTCCTAAATTACCTTGTGCTGGTAGCCCTGCGCGAGGGTCCTTATACCATCTTCGGTTATAAAGGAAAACAGGTTCGCGATCAGATTCACAGTCATGACGTGATAAATGCGTTCTGGCACTTCGCCCAAGATCCAAGGCCTGGAGAGGTATACAACCTGGGCGGTGGCAAGGAAAACGCGGCCAGCCTGATCGAGTGTGTCGATATCATTGAACAGCTCTCAGGGAAAAGACCAGAACTGACGTATACAGACCAGAATCGCATCGGAGATCACATATGCTACTACTCCGATCTCTCTAAGCTCAAGTCTCACTACCCGGGATGGGATTTAACGTACACTATAGAAGAAATCATCGAAGAGATGATCCTTCTCATGGGTGACCGCTAGGAAACATCAGCGCCCTATATTTTAAAAACCGAAGCATGCGATTAACTATCCTAAACCAGTTTTATATACCGGATTTGGCGCCAACGGGGCATATGGCCGCGTCCCTGGCGGAACACCGCGCGGAACTAGGTGACGACGTCACCGTCATCACCAGCAGTGGTGGCTATGTTTCAGAATCGGCTACAGCGTCTGCATCGAAGTCGACGAACCCCAGAGTGTACCGCTTATGGACACCGCGACTGGGCAAGAACACGGCGTTTGCAAGGATCGTAGATTATGTCTCCTTTTACATCTTAGCTTTCATCCGCTCGGTCACTCTTCCAAAGCAGGACATCATGATTTCGCTGACCACTCCGCCCTTCATCGCCTGGGCGGCCATCCTCCACAAACTTATTCATCGGTCAACAAAAGTGCTCCTCTGGAATATGGACTGCTACCCCGAAATCGCTGAGAGAGCCGGCGTGATTGAGAAGGGCGGCTTCAGCAGCCGAGTCTTCCGGAAATTGAACTGCGGATTGTTTATGCGCCTGGACCAACTCGTTTGTCTCGACGGAGCCATGTTGGATCTTCTTGTATCCCAATACGTTTCAGTTGATCATGCTCTCGCAACATGCGTCATCCCGAATTGGGAGAGGGCCTCGCAGTTCCCGCCTGATCTCGTTCCCGATCCCTGGGACGCCGCGGCAAACACGGTCACAGATGACGACTTCGTCATTCTCTACCTGGGCAACGCGGGATTCGGACACCGCTTCGAGACAATCATCGAGGCGGCAAAACGGCTGGAAGACGAACCCGTCGCGTTCATCTTCATCGGTGGTGGCGAGAAATGGGCGTGGATCGAACAGGCAAAAATCGCAAACAACCTGCTAAACATCCATCTTTTTCGCTATATCCCCAAAGAGATCACCCCCTCAGTTCTGGCAATGGCAAATTGTACGCTCATCACGATGAACGAAACGGCGCTCGGCGTAATCAGCCCCAGCAAACTGCACGCCTACCTGGCGATGAGCCTCCCCACTCTCTATATTGGTCCGGAGGGGAGTAATGTAGACGAAGCGATTGCGCGCTTTGATGCTGGCGCATCGTTGCGGCATGGGGATGTTGAAGGGGTTGTCCGTTTTATAAACGAGCTTCGGACTAAACCTGAAAGGCTTCAAGCTATGCGCAGTAATGCTCGCCGAGCCTTCGATAATGCCTTCTGCGACACCCAGACCCTTCCCATGTTCGACCGGGTCCTGGATCAATTGCTTTCTGAATAATCCATTAACTTAATTGTCAGTCTTCGTTGAGACATAAACTCTCTTCGCTGTCATGCCTCTGCTATAATTCACGTGCTATGTCTTTGACAGTTGACGAAGTCCGCCGTATCGCAAACCTGGCCAGGCTGCAGCTTACGCCTGAGGAGGAGAGCCGCTATGCCCAACAACTCTCCTCCATCCTCGAATACGCCGCTCGCCTGCTTGAAGTCGATACCGCGCAAATTCCACCCACGGCAACCGTCCTTCCCCTGCGGGCGCCTTTGCGCCCTGATATAGCGCGCCCCTGCCCTCCGCGCGCGAAGATCCTCTCAAACGCACCAGAATCGGAAGCGGGGATGTTCCGCGTGCCGCCTGTGCTTGAATAGATGTTTCCTGGCCGTTTCTACTTCCATGTGTTCTCTGACCCGATCCCATGACTGCTCTGACTGATCTCTCCCTTCTGGAAGCCGCTTCCGCTCTGCGTAAAGGAGATGTCAGCTCCATGGAACTGACGGAAGCCTGTCTGGAGCGTATAGAGGCTCTCGAGCCACAGCTCCATGCATTTCTGGCTCAAACCCCGGATCTGGCAATCTCGCAGGCCAAAGCCGCAGACCAACGACTGCAGGAGTGGCGCAAAAAACCAGAAGAGCCGCTACCCCTCACCCACGGCATCCCGGTCGCTATCAAAGACGTACTGTGCCTCGAGGGAATTCCGACCACGTGTGGATCCCGTATCCTTGAAGATTTCCGGCCTCCTTACTCGGCTACAAGCGTCGCAAGATTGATCGACGATGGAGTGGTGGTTCTGGGCAAGACAAATACCGACGAGTTTGCTATGGGCTCTTCGACTGAGAACTCGGCGTATGGCACGACCCACAACCCATGGGATCTTGACCGGGTCCCCGGCGGATCTTCTGGAGGATCTGCGGCAGCGGTTGCAGCGCATATGTGTTTCGCCGCCTTAGGGACAGATACAGGGGGGTCCGTACGCCAGCCCGCTTCCTTCTGCGGGATCACGGGGCTCAAAACATCCTATGGGCGCGTATCCCGCTACGGCTTGATCGCATACGGATCGTCGCTCGATACCGTCGGAGCCTTGACGCGCTCCGCAGCCGACCTTCTCCCGCTCTTCACGGCAATGGCGGGCCATGACCCCTTAGACTCAACATGCATGCCCGATCCAGTGCCGGAAATTAACCTGGACGATGGCAATCTGACGGGTGTCCGCATCGGTGTGCCGAAAGAGTACCTTATTGAAGGCATACAGGACGAAGTTGAAACTTCCGTCCGCGCTGCCGTTAAAGTGTTTGAGGCGCTCGGCGCCGAAACCCATGAAGTGAGCCTGCCGCATACAGACCTCGCCCTGCCGGTGTATTACCTGATCGCTCCCGCAGAAGCATCTGCCAACCTGGCCCGTTACGACGCAGTTCGCTTCGGTCCTCGCCTCAAATCAGAAAATTTGTGGGACCAATATTTAAAAACCCGCGGTGCGCTATTCGGCCCTGAAGTCAAACGCCGCATCATGCTCGGGACCTATGCTCTTTCTGCCGGGTATTACGATGCTTATTACGGTCAAGCCCAAAAGGTGCGGACGCTGATTAAGGACGATTTCGATAAGGTTTTTAAGGAAGTTGACTTGATCGCCTGCCCGGTGGCGCCGACAACGGCATTCCGTATTGGCGAACACGGCGACGACCCACTTTCGATGTATTTGGAGGACATCTTCACGCTGCCCGCCAATCTCGCCGGTGTCCCGGGGATGGCCTTTCCGGTAGGATTCGATCAAAATGGCCTGCCGATTGGGATGCAGCTAAACGCTCCCCACCTGGGCGAGAAAGCGCTCTTCCAAGCTGTTCATGCCTACCAGACGCAAACAGACTGGCACCTGCGCAAACCAGATCTTTAGCATTAAAGGGAAGGAACCAAACATGAAAATCGTTATCCCTATGGCTGGCTTCGGCACACGCTTACGCCCTCATACCTGGTCTAAACCTAAACCTCTTGTCAGCGTGGCCGGCAAACCTATCATCGGTCACGTCCTCGATATATTCTCAACCCTGCCCGGCATCGACGAAGTTGTCTTCATCGTTGGGTATCTGGGTGAGCAGATCGAGGAATACGTCAGCGAAGTTTACCCCGATGTATCAGCTCGCTATGTTGTCCAGGAGGAGATGCTCGGGCAATCTCACGCTATATGGCTCGCACGTGAGGGGCTCGAGGGTCCGATGTGTATGGTCTTCGTGGATACGCTTATCGAGGTCGATCTCTTATTCCTGCCGAGCGAGAAGGCGGGTGCGGTAACCTGGGTTAAAGAGGTGGAAGATCCCCGTCGTTTCGGCGTGACTGAAGTCGGTGAGGACGGCTGGGTGCGCCGCCTGGTTGAGAAACCAGACGATATGAGCAACAACCTCGCTCTGGCCGGTTTCTACTACTTTGAGAAGGCGGAGGACCTCATCTCGGCGATTGAAAAACAAATAGAACAAGGTGACCAGCTTGGAGGAGAATTCTATCTTGCCGACGCGATCAACATTATGCTCGAAGGTGGCCTCAAGATGCGCGTAGAGACCGTTCAGGTATGGAAAGACTGCGGAAAGCCCGACGCTTTGCTCGAAACAAACCGCTATCTACTCGACAATGGGCGGGATAACACCGCAGAGGCGCAGCTACGAGATGAGACCCTCATCATCCCGCCGGTGTTCATCCATCCCAGCGCCGAGATATCCCAGACGGTCATTGGACCCCATGTCTCGGTGGGATCCGGATGCGTTATTCAGCGCTCCGTCATCCAGAACTCAATTATTGAGGACGAGACAACTATTGAAAATGCGTTGCTCTCGGAGTCTCTCATCGGGCGAGGCGCCCGGATCACCGGCAGATTCAAGATGCTGAATATCGGAGACACATCACAAGTAGATGCGCTATAGACTGCTCAGGCGCAAAAGTGTTGGGGTCATTGCCGAAGAAGAGAAACGGATATCTGCGCATAGTGGCTTGTTACAATCCAGAAACATGGGGCTTGCGGGATCGGGAAGATCATCGTCCCGCGCAGGGCTAAGTGCCACTGGCAGCCCTCTCCGAATTATCCGACGATGTGAACAACACAGGACCTATTCTAATGGAACACAATCCCGTCGAATGCCTCTCGGGCCATACCTACGCTGAGCGCCCGATTGCTCTTTGGTGGGAAGGGGAGCGATTTAACATCGTCGAAATCGTAGCCCGATGGCGAACTCCCGGCGGACGTCGTTTCAGGGTGCAGGCTGAAAATGATCTGATTTTCGAGCTGTGCTATAGCGAACAACAGGATGAGTGGCAGGTCTCGCTCTACTAAGAATTCACAACTTGAGAACCATTTTCCCGCAGTAGTGCGGCAGACAGAGGTAGCAAAACGAGACTCTTGGGTTTAAACAAGAAGGAGTAAAACAGAATGCGTGATTTCGTCGCTCGCCGCATCGCCAGTGTTCCACCTTCAGGAATACGCCGTTTCTTCGACATTGCCGCCACGATGGATGATGTGGTTTCTTTGGGTATTGGCGAGCCTGACTTCGTCACCCCAGAACCCATTCTGCGCGCGGGGATTAAATCCCTGGAGCAAGGTGAGACCCATTACACATCCAACTCGGGTATCCCCGAGCTGCGTTCGGCACTCGCAGAACACTTGAAACAACTTTATGATGTCACCTATGATCCGGAAGACGAGATCCTCGTCACCGTAGGCGTATCGGAAGCGCTTTACCTGGCGCTTTCCGCAGTGATTGATCCGGGCGATGAAGTCATCGTCCCCACGCCATGTTTTGTTTCCTACCAGCCGGAGGTGATCTTCGCCGGCGGCACCCCTGTCGTCCTTAAAACACGCGTGGAGGATGACTTCCAAGTTTCGGCGTCTGATCTGAAGGCGCTCATAACTCCCAAAACTAAGGCGCTTCTTTTCGGTTATCCCAACAACCCAACCGGCGCAGTGATGAGCCGCGAACGCCTGCAGGCTCTCGCTGATGTCGCCAAGGAGCACGACCTGCTGGTAATCTCTGATGAAATTTACGATCGCCTCGTGTATGACCACGAACACGTCTGCATCGCTTCTTTGAATGGGATGCACGATCGGACGATCACGCTCGGCGGCTTCTCAAAAGATTACGCCATGACTGGCTGGCGGATAGGTTACGCCGCCGCTCCGTCTCCCGTTCTCGGCGCAATGCACAAGA